>JASHQN010000147.1 GCA_030039135.1 Thermoplasmata archaeon
GACGACCGGCGGGGCTGGGCTCTCCGAAGCCATCGTTGGCAACTCGAGGCGGAAGGGCAGTTTTCCTTAATGGACTTTGAGCCGATGAGCCCGATCAGTCCGCCTTCCGCTCGCGCCCGGACCGAGGGGCTGTCCCGCATCGAGTTGCGATAACTGGCCGGGGATGGTTAGTGGACCCTAGGGCGCCGCAGACTGGGAACCCCAGACCGTCGGGTCCTCAGCGAAATAGTCGTACGCCCTCGGATCATCTCGTCCTCCAGCCGGGATCTGCTCGAGCGGGGTCAGCGGGGTGAACAGGCCCTCCCGTTCAAGCGTGGCACCCAGCACGCGCATCGTCTCCCGCACTTGAGTCCACCCCGCTGCCATCCAGAATACAACGTATCCGGTTCGCAGCATCTGGCCGGTGCTGTCAACACCCCGAGGCATGGTCGCTAAGGGGACCGCGTTGGAGACCTTCCAGTAGGCGATGTGAGGGATGCGTAGCATCCGCCCGTTGAGCTCGCGCGTCGCGGCGTTGGCGTCCGCCACGGAAGCGATGGAGCGCAGAGAGCCGCCGCGATTGTACTTTCCCTGGACTGCCGGGACGGGGCCAGACGGGCCCGCCGTCACGGTCGTCGCGACGTACAACGAATCGGGAACCCGGTCCGGCAGCGCCTCGATCCGGATCCCCCGGCCAAAGAACGCCGCCGCGTTAGAAAGACGAATCTGGACGGTAGGTTCACCGCGGATTCTTATCGTGTTTTTCAGCTGGGTTAGGACCGCGGCGAGTGCAGCCCGCGCTTGCTCCTCGGTCTGAGACCCGCTGCACCATAGCATCCCCGTCTCGGTGATCAGGCAGGTCAAACGGGAGTTCTGGAAGCGAACATGGAGCGTCGGTGCATTGACGGTCAAAGAGGCAACCCGAGTGTTGGGCGGTACGATCGGGGCTCCTCCGAAGCTCTTCGATAGACGTTTCAGATCGAGTCGCTGCCCTAGTGTGGCGCTCGCGTTGATCGCTCCCAGGTGGATTACCGGTCGCACGAAAAGGGGGGCCGACCCGGGCCGAACCACAGGGGTGCGTAGATCCTGGCCGCAGGCCGAACAGAACGTGGCATCAGGAGCGACCTCCTTGCCGCATCGCTGACAGAACGGCATGGGCAGACCTTGACCGTCTCCCCTCCTTAACTCACGTCACCCGCGGGAAGCCTTGCGTCGCTGAGCGTAACTCGGGCTTCAGCTCACGGAGGTCGACTCTCAACTCTCTAGTGGGTCTATAGGTGGGAGCAGCTAGCCCCGGGGCCAAGGATGCGCGGGCCCCGCCGTCGGGGTCGTCACTTCAACCGGGGCCCGGCTCCTCGACTCGACCAATCTCTCGATCGCGAACGGATCCGGGACCCCAACCCACCACTCGACACCGGTTTCCATCGCTAACTTGTCCCGAGGATCGTATATGGTCTCCAAGCGTTTGTCGGGGGTAGTCACGGGGACGGTGAGGTTCCCCCGGGGGCTGTAGTCGACGGCGAGCTGGCCGAAGTCGGAGGTCAGTTGCGGTAGCTCGATTTCAGTCAACGACTTGAACCGCAGGTTTCCGTAGTGGAACGCGCGAGCCCACAAACTGGCCTGGAACACGTCCACATCGCGGATCTGTCGGATGGGAATCTCCTGGACCACGTGACGCACGATGCCGTCCTGTTGGATGATGCGGTCGTCCGTCACGACATAGGCTCGCCAAGCCCAGTCGTAGGTTCGTATTCCAAGCCAGACCAGCCACGCCACGTTGATGACGACGGCGATCGCCACGAGAAGGTTCGGTGAGATGGGCGCGAGGGCGGTCGAGACCGATTTGGCCCACGGCATCGACGACGACGCCCGGGCGGCCACGATGTAATCGAAGAAGGCGACGACCAGACCCCAGAACACCGGTCCGACGAAGTACCACCACTTGGAAGGGTGGGTCTCGAGCAACACTTGCTCGTTGGAGGCCAGATAGCCGTGGCGAAGCAACCGCGACTTCCCGGGAGGCAGCGGCATGGTGATGGGCCGCTGGTATGGGAACGTCTTAGTAATACGTGTCGTGAGATACCCAGAAGCGTTCCGTTCCGTCAGACGCGCGGCGGTGTCCGCGCCGGCATCCCGCTTAGCATAATGTAGCGGCCGGTCGTCCGTCCGCCTCGCAGGTTCGGTCGGGATGGCGCGGTGGGGCTACGTCGTGGGAGGCGTCGTGCTCCTCTTTTTCGGGATTGCGTTCACCGCGGACTACCTCCCGCTCGGCGTGTTTGTGATCCTCCTCGGACTGATCCTCGTCATCTACGGCGTCTTGGCCCGGAAGCCGGTCGGGCAGCCGCGGGGGTCGCCGCCGACGACCGTGATTTACCAAACACCTCCCACCATCGTCTATCAAGCCGCCCCGTCTCCGTCGTACCCGCCGGCCAGTGCTCCGGTGACCGTCAACGTGGAGCCGGCGGCTTCCACGCCGCCTCCGCCGCAAATCGTGCGTCGCTGCTCCTTCTGCGGCCGGGTATTTCCGGAGAGCCTGGGGAAGTGCCCCAGTTGCGGCGCGTCGTTCTGATGGCCTGTTTGGAGAG
>JASHQN010000014.1 GCA_030039135.1 Thermoplasmata archaeon
CGCGACGACGAGATTGCCCGCGAGCCCTCGGGCCTTGAGTCGGAACTCGTAGCCGAGGAGCGCCCCGACGGCGATCGCGAGGATGAGCCCGACCAGGGGCTCGGCGATCGCGACCGGGATCGCGACCTCGATGCCGGCGACGAACAGGCCCACTGCGAGCATCCGGGCGCTCGCGACCGAGATCGCGCCGGTGACGAGCGGTCGGTCGGGATGGTTCACCCGATCGCCCTCGAGGTCGAGGATGTCGTTGAGCACGTTCCCGCCGGCCGTGACGAGGGCGGTCGAGGCGCCGGCGAGAAGGAGGTACAGCCAGAGCGTTCCCGGAAGGCTCACGCCGCCACCCTTCGCGGCCAGCCCGCCGACGACCGTGCCGACGAACGAGACACCGAGGTTGCCTGCCCGCACCAAACGCAGCGCCGGATGCACGTCGGGCGATGGCCGAACCGTTCGCTTAATCGTTGTCGTGTAGGGGCGGGGCTCGACCCGCACGCCCGAGGTAACCCCGACTTCGGTCCCACGTTATATCCGAGACCGGTTCGCTAGCGTCCGATGCCTCGACCGGGCGTGCCTCGTCCTGCGCTGCGCCGCTTCCGGCTGCCGAACGGCCTTCGGGTCGTTCTCGCGCGTGAGACCGAGAGCCCGACGGCCAGCGTCTGGGTCTGGTATCGGGTCGGCTCGAAGAACGAATGGCCCGGGATCACGGGCGCGTCGCACTGGGTCGAGCACATGCTCTTCCAGGGTTCGCCGCGCTACGGAAAGGGCGAGATCGATCGAGCGGTGGTCGAAGTCGGGGGTACGCTGAACGCGTTCACCGACACCGACTTCACCGCGTACTACTCGACGGTCCCCCGCGAGCATCTCGCGGTCCCGCTCGACATCGAATCCGATCGCATGACCCGCGCGCTCCTCCGCGACGAGGAGGTGGAGCGCGAGAGGACGGTGATCCACTCCGAGCGCGAGGGCAACGAGAACTGGCCCGAGTTCCTCGTCGAAGAGGAGCTCTTCCAGCTCGGGTTCCGCGCCCACCCCTATCGCTGGGACGCCCTCGGGTCCCGCGCCGACATCGAGCGACTCACTCCGGCCGAGCTTCGGGCGTACTACCAGCGGTTCTACGGCCCGCGCAACGCGGTGCTGGTCGTCGCCGGGGGTTTCGATTCCGCCGCGACCGAGCGGGGGATCCGCCGGCGGTTCTCGACCCTCCCCTCGAGCGGGGACGATGTGCGCGTACGCGCGGTCGAACCGCCGCCTCGCGGCGAGCGACGAGCGGTGCTCGGGGGACCCGGAACGACGCCGTACCTTCGCATCGGCTGGCGCTCTCCGGCGCTCGCGGACCCGGCGACCCCGGCCGCGATGGCGGTCAACGCGATTTTGGGCGGTGATATCCCGCTCTTTTCGGTGAGCTCAGGCTGGTGGAGGCGCGCCGAGCACCCGTCGTCCCGACTGTACCGTGCGCTGGTCGACCCGGGCCTCGCGGTGCGGGCCGGGAGTTCGTGGCACCCGCGGGAGTATCCGAGCCTGTTCACGGTCTGGGCCCTCGCGGCCCCGCGCCAGTCGCTCGACCGGATCGAGGGCGTGATCTCTTCGGTGCTCGAGCGACTCGCTCGCTCGGGACCGTCGCGGGTCGAGCTCGACGACTTCCGCGTCAAGGTACGGCGGGGGGTCCGGCTGGCCTACGAGGGCGCCTCGCATGTCGGGTTCCGGCTCGGCTACTTTTCGACCGTGGGTTCGATCGAGTTCGAAGACCGGCTCTACCGAGCCCTGCTGAGCGTACGAGCTTCCGAGGTGCGCGACCGCGCCCGAGAGCTCTTCCGCGACGAGGCGAAAGTAACGGTGAGCTACCTGCCGACCAGTGGAGCGTCGAATGCCTGACCCGCGCGCTCCGCTCCGGATCGAGTTCGCCCGCGACGTAGAGGGCCTTCGCGTCGTGCGCCAACCGGCGCCCGCCGCTGCGGCGAGCTTTTCCGCGAGCTACGTCGGCCCGGCCGGCTGGGGCTTCGATCCTCCCGGAGAGGAGGGCGCGGCGCGATCGGCCGCTCAGCTCGTGACCGCCGCGGCGGGCCCGTTCGACCGGGTGGCGCTCGCTCGCCGACTCGATCGGGCGGGAGCGACGCTCTCCCAGGAGCTGACCCCCGAGGCCGTCGAGCTCACGATCTGGGGACCTGCGGACGCGTGGAAGGAGCTCCTCGGCCTCCTTGCGGTCGTGGTCCGGCGACCCCGATTCGACCCGGACGACATCGAACGCGTGCGACGTCAGCTCTTCGAGCGCCAGCTCCGCGAAACGACCCAACCGGCCGGACGCGCCGATCGCGAGCTCTTGCGCGTCGTTTTCCCTCCCGGCCATCCGTATCGCAGGACCGGCCTTGGCGACCGACGATCGGTCGCGCGACTCGACCGCGACGCGCTCGTCCGGTTCCATGAGACCCACTACCGGGCGGAGGGCGCCGCGCTCGTGGTCACCGCTCGGGCGCCGGCCGCGGCCGTGGAAGCTGCTGCCCGACGATCGTTCGGCGGAATGCGCGGCGCCCCAGCGCCGGCGCTCGCGGTGCCCTCGCTCGGATCCGCCCGGCCCCGGTCGATCGAGCTCGACCTTCCCGGTCGATCCCAAGTGGAGGTCCGCCTCGGCGGGCCGTCGATCGCTGAGTCCGACCCCGAGTACCCTGCCGCGTACCTTGCGAACCAGGTGCTCGGGGGGCGGCAGTACCTCTCCCGGCTGTTCCAGCGGGTGCGCGAGCGGAACGGGTTGGCCTACCATGCCTCGAGCCACCTCGAGTCGCTTCGGCTCGGTGGCATCTGGACGGCGCAGGCCGGGACGGGCGGTGAGCGCTGGCGCCGTGTGGTACCCATGATCGCAGAGGAGGTCGAGAGGATCCGCCGTCGGCGGATCCCGGACGCCGAGCTTCGCCGGATCCGCGAGAGCGTGATCGGCGAGCTCCCGCTCGCGCTCGAGTCGACCGACGAGGCCCATGCGCTCGCGGTCGAGGTCGCGTACCACGATCTTCCCGCGGACTTCTGGCTTACCTGGCCCGACCGTCTGCGGGCCGCCCGCCCGGTCGCCGTGGAGGCGGCCGCGCAGACCGCGTTCGAGCGGAACCGCTCAGCGACCGTGGTCGCAGGACCTCTCTCTCCTCTCGTCCGAACCTGACGAGCTTCCGTGCCCGCAGACCCCGAGGCCCATCGGCGAGGATTCCGCTCGACCAATACGCACTTATACGTCTAGCCCGTTCGGCCGCGCATGCGGGGCCAGTCGCGATCAGAGCCGGCGAACCCAGGAATGCTGCGAAAGAACATCACCATCACACCCGAGGAAGAGGAGTTCCTGCGCCGCCATCCCGAGATCAACCAGAGCGCGCTCTTCCGCCAGATCGTTGAGAGCCTGATGCTCGCCGAGCGTAGTCCGAGCGTCGCATCGACCCAGCAGGTCCGCTTGGGAAAGGCGGTCTACCGGTCCGGCGCGATCATGTTCCAGCGCCCGAACGAGAAGCGCCCGTAACCGCGTCCGCCCTCCTCCGCGCGGGCGCGTCCGCGTCGCGCAGTCGCGGACCGAGCCCTCGGATCGCGCGGTGGTTCTCGTCGTCGGCCCTCGCATAGAGCACGCCCTCCGCCCCGGGGGTGCCATCCCACGCGGCGCGCGCGGTCGTCGCGTCGAGCACCTCGAGCGCATGACGCGAAACGAGGTGGCCGAACGCCCAACGCCGTTTGAGCGCGAGGTCCGTGAAGTGAGGGGCGTAGTGCCCGCCGCCGATCCCGACCGCGACGCGGTCCGAGGGGTCGGCCTCGATCTCCGGGATCGTGTCGGCCAGAGCTCGGACCGTCGCAGTGCTCGGCCCCGGCCGGTTCCCGAAGCCGATCTCGACGAAGAAAGCCGGGAGATCAAGCTCGGGTCCGTGGTGGGTCGACTCATACGTGACGGGAACCTCGTGAGAGGCCGCGCGCTCGTCGAGGCGTCGGAGCGCGTTCGCCATCCGGCGTGGATCGGTGGGCACGAGCGTTCGGGCCCGTCCTCCCACCTCCGCCGAGGGTCCGAGGTTACCGAGGGGATGGACGGTAAGGCATTCGACGTTCCGCTCGCTGCGGTGCACGGACGGAAAGACCAGCGTCACCCCACGCTCGCGAAGGGCCATGGGAAGCCGGAGGTCGAGCCGTTCGTCGTGCACGTGCAACACCGGTCGCTTCACGACCCACGCCTGCGAACCGAGACGGCGGAACGGCGCCCCGTCCAGCATCTCCCCGGTGGCTTCCGGGACGCCCCACTCTTCCGCCACGCGGGGGGCGACCGGATCGCGCTCGGAGACCACGACCACGAAACTTGGCAGCATGGCCAGCGAGACGCCTCGACCTTCAAGAGGTTGAACGGCCCGCGGCAGGATTTCGACGGACCCCTTCTCCGCCCACGACGGCGAACTACCCGGTCGCCACTAACGATGCGAGGGTGCGACGACAGACACTGCGGTCACCGGGCGCCCGGCGGCGGGCCTTCGGACCAGGGTGGGGGCGGGGTGGGTGCCGGGGGAGGCGCCGCTGAGCTTGAGGGTACCGTCGGCGGGGCCGACGAAGGAGGCGGGGCATAAGCGACGGGAGGTGCCCGACCGCCCCGTCCCTTCCGGGCGAGGAGGACTCCTAGCACCACCGCGATCGCGGCGAGCGCAATGAGCCCGAGGAGGAGGTAGAGACCCGGGCCCGACGAAAGGCTGAACGGCGTCGGCGCCGCAGCGACGTCGATAGTGGTGCTCGCGTGTGCCACGACGCCCAGGGCGTCCGTAACCGTGAGCGCGACCGAGTAGGTCCCGGCGGAACCGAAGCTGTGATCGAAGGTCGAGGTGGAGGAGTTCGTACCGTCTCCGAGAGTCCAAGCGTACTGGAGCGGACCGGTGCCTCCGGCCGCGATCGCAGTGAACGCGATGGATTCGCCGGTCTCGGGCGAGGGTGAGCCGATCACGATCGACGCGGAAGGATCCGAGTGCACCCGGATCGGCACGGAGGCGACGCCGGCGGCGCCGACCAGATCGGTCACCGTGAGATTGGCGACGAAGGTCCCCGCGGCGCTGTACGTGGTCGTCGCTGTGAGCCCCGTCGCGGTCGCGCTGTTCCCCAGGTTCCACGACGCGACATTGGGACCGGCCCCGTAGGCGCAGGACCCGGTGAAGGTCACCGACATGCCCGCGTCGACCGTCGTCCGCGAGGCGGCCGCGGTCACGATCGGCGGCGAGGAGAAGATCCACGTTGCGTTGAGATACCCGAGCAGCCATTCTCCCCCGAACACGACGAGGGTGTTGTCGGTGGGCACCGCGGCACCGCCCGCTTGGAGTACGACCGATAGCGCGCTCGTGGAGCGCGTGACATTGGCCCAAGCCCCGCCCGCGAACTCCCAGGTGTAGTAGCCGAGATATCCGCCGCCGTCCGGCCCGATCACGGCATCGGCGTAGACGACGACCGAGGCGATTCCGGGAAGGTAACCGATGACCTCATCGTAGGCATCGACGACCATGGGTCCCGGGCCGCTCGTTCCGGTGACGTTCTCCCAGACGCCGGCGATGAAGACCAACGTGACGGAATGCCACTGGTCTCCGTACGGGCCGGCGAGCGAGTAGTTCGCGATCCCGACCAGGACGGCTCCCTCTTCGGAGGGATCGTCGGAGAGGATCGGCTCGTCGATCCGCAAGTGGATCGGTGCGGTCGAGGTCACGTTCGTCCAGACGCCGCCCTTGAACGTCCACGTGTCGTTGGCGTATGCACCTTCGGTCGCCGAATCGCCGCCCTCGAGCACGACCTCGTCCGCCGAGGAATCCGTGCTCATTCCGGCATCGGATCGCGCGGGGGGCGCTGGGCCCGCGGTCGAGCTGACGTTCGTCCATACGAGATCGTGGTAGGTCCAGGTAAAATTCCACGCGACCCCTTTGCTGTTCAGGCCCCCGAAGAGCACGACGCTCTGCGTCGAAGGATCGAACGCCATCGAGGCCTCTTCGAGCGACGGGGGATGCGAGGCGAGCTCGGAGGTCACGTTCGTCCACGTTCCGTTGACATACGTCCACGTGTCGGAGAGCCAGCCGGACGCGCTCGATCCGCCAAAGAGGAGAACGTAGCCGTCCGCTGCGTCCCAGGCCATCGCCGGGAAGTACCGAGCGCTCGGCCCGGTTCCCAGGGCGGCCTGAGGCGCTTCGTTCCACCGGTAGGCGGACGAGGGCGACGCGCTCGGGCTAGCGGTGAGCGGAGCGAGACCTG
>JASHQN010000148.1 GCA_030039135.1 Thermoplasmata archaeon
CCTCCCGACCACCTTTGACTTCCGGGCGATGCCCAGCGTCGTCTTCACGGTCCCGGAGCTCGCCACCGTCGGTCTCTCCCGCGCCGAAGCCGAGGCCCAGGGGATCCAAGTACGCGAGGTGCGCTTTCCGTACGCCGCGCTCGGCCGAGCCCACGCAAGCCACTCGACACAGGGCTGGGTGAAGGTCGTGGGCGACGTGACGAGCGGCCGCCTGCTCGGAGTGCACATCGCGGGCGAACGCGCCGGGGACTACCTCGCGGAGGCGTGCCACGCGCTCGAGATGGGCTCGACCGTGCGGGATCTCGCCCAAACGATCCACGCGCACCCCACGTTCTCCGAGGCGCTCCAGGAGGCCGCGCTGCTCTGGCTCGGGGAACCGATGCACGTCGCACGACGGAGGACCGATGCCGCTCCTTCGTGACTGGGGACTGCGCGACTACTCGGAATCGCTGGTCGACATGCGGGAGCTCGTCCGGGCCCGGCGGGCCGGCACGATCGGCGACTGCCTCATCCTCGTCGAGCATCCGGCCGTGGTGACCGTGGGCGTCGAGGGCGACGATGGGTCGGCCGCGGCGAGCGGTCTCCCCGTCGTCCGGGTCGAGCGCGGAGGCCATGCGACCTACCACGCACCCGGTCAACTCGTGGGGTACCCGATCGTCGATCTCGACCCGCGAGCCCGCGACGTCCGCCGGTTCGTCCACGAGGTCGAGGACGTCGTGGTCGACGCGCTGGCAAGCTTCGGGGTCCACGGAGGCCATGTCCCGGGCCAGCGGGGGGTCTGGATCGACGGGCGCCGCAAGATCGCTTCCGTCGGTATCGCGATCGACCACTGGGTAACGTTCCACGGGTTCGCGCTCAACGTCGACCTCGACCTGGCCCCGTTCACCCGGTTCCAGCCCTGCGGGATGAGCGGCTCCGTGATGACGTCGCTCGCTCGAGAGCTCGGCCGCCCGGTCGGTATCGGCGAGGTCAAGGGCCCTGTCATCGCCGCGTGGAACGCTCGCTTCGACCCGGGATCGGAACCCGTGTCCCCCATACGGCCGGACCCGGAGCACGCCACCGTCCGCTCGCCGGCATGAGCGGACCGACGTCGCGTTCCCGGATGCTCATCGTCGGCGGTTGCGGGGGCCTTGCGGGCCGAGCGCTGCTCGAGGAGTTCGGGACCGATGGTGGGATCCGTTCTCTGCACCGCCATCCCGTGCCGGCCGAGACCGCGCCGGGGGTCGAGTGGATCCAGGGCGATGCTGCGACGGTCGCCGACTGGGCGCCCCTGCTCGACGGGATCGACGCGGTGGTCAACCTCGCATGGTACCGTCACGGGTCCCCGCGCAGGTTCCGACCGCTCGCGGAAGGACTCCGGCGACTCATCGCTGCCTCGGAGATCGCAGGAATCCGCCGCTTCGTTCAGATCTCGGTGCCGCCCGCGCCCGCCGCGATGGAAAGCGGTCTACCGTACCTTCGCTACAAGCGCGAGGTCGACCTCGCGCTCACCCAGAGCCGATTGAGCCACGCGGTGGTCCGCGCGTCGATGCTCTTCGGTCCGAAGGACAAGCTCCTGACCGTGATGCTCCGCACCATCGCACGGTATCACCGATTCCCTATGTTCGGCGACGGTCGCTACCATCTGAGTCCGATCGCGTCGCGGGACGTCGCGAGGATCGTGCGGCGGGAGCTCGCGATTCGGGAGAGCCACACGGTCGACGCCGGTGGTCCGACGCGCTGGGTGTACCGAGATCTGACCGATGAGCTGTTCCGAGTGCTGGGTCGCGAACCGAGGTACTCTCGCCTTTCGCCTCGAGGCGCGGTCCGGCTCGCGCGACTGATGGAAGCCGTCGGTTCGAGTTTGCTCTATGCGTACGAGGTCGAATGGCTCCTGTCGGACCGGCTCGGACTCGCCCCGTACTCCGGTCTAGACCAGCCGCTCGAGCCCGTCGAACCGTTCCTCGCGTCCGAGGCTGCGCGGTATCGCTGACCTACGGCCCGCTCGCGCCGGCGGCAGTTTTAATTGTGACCGCCGGCATCGACTTTCGGCCATGGAAGCGATGGATCTCAGTCGGCGGTTGAGCGACTTCGGCCAGGTAGCAGGGGAGGTCCTCCGGGATGTCGAGGACGTCACGGAACAGCAGATCCGCCACTGGATCGTGAATCCGTTCCTCGTCGCGCTCGGGTGGAACCCCGACGATAAGAAGCAGGTCTTCTTCGACTACCCGGTGCCCGGCGGCGAGGGTCACATCGACTACGCGCTCTTCAACTCGGACGGCAACCCGAAGCTCTTCCTCGACGTGCGCGAGCGCACCGCGAACGTCACCGAGATCGGCAAGATCGCCGACCAGGCGAAGGCCGCCAAGGTTCCGCTCGTGCTCCTCACGAACGGCCGCGAGTTCTCCCTCTGGTCGGTCGACAAGGACGAGACCCCGGCGCCGTTGTTCGTCCTGCCGCTCGCGGACCTCGCCGACAACGCCGAGGCGCTGCTCGGTCTCACGGCCGATTACCGGCTGAGCGACACGGGGATCCAGCAGCTGCGGCGCAGCGCGATCCGTCTCGCCGTGCTGATGATGCTCGAGGAGAACGCCGAGAAGACGTTCGACGCGATGGTGCAGTGGGTGCAGGGACAGGTCGCGCCGGGCGCGCTCGACGAGACGACGGAGCAGGCGATCCGCGACGCCACGATGATCTGGCTGACCGAGGAACACCTCACGCTGCCCGCCTTCCAGCCGAAGGAGGGGAAGCGTCTGCAGGAACTGCGGTCGACGACGCCCCGAGACTGGGAGCCGTTCCCGCGAGGTCCGCCCGGCACGTTCCAGTACCGCTACGACACGTCGAAGATCCTCGACCTACGGCAGGGCGCGAAGGAGGTCCGCGAGCAGCTTCGGCTGCAGGGCCTGCGTACTCCGACCGCGACGAGCTTCGGCGGGTTCTACCACGCGTTGCGGCACCGCGCGGGCCTCGGAAAGTAAACCGGGTGCCCTTGGGCCCGCCGGTCCCCGACGATAGGTTCCTATCCCTCCTCGAGTATGGGGAAAGGCATGGCAGCGGCTTCCCGCGAGGGCACGGAACCGAACTTCTTCATGAACCTGATGGAAGCGATTTCAGACCGGCACGGTCAGATGGACATCCGTCTCGATCATCTCTCGCTCCGGCTGCCCGTGATCCGGGAGAGCGTCGAGCTGAATGGGACGATCACGCTCACGGTGCACATGCGCGACCTCACCGACCAGGAGAAGGACGCGCGCGTCGCGAAAGAGATCCGGCATCTCTCCTAGGGCGGCGCCGTTTTCGGGGAGTCGCAGGGCCCCCGCGACGCGCGCGCGCCGACTTCGGCTGCGCCGGTCGTAGGGTTTAATACGCATGAACACGCACCATGTTTATGTATGGCCTTACCCGAAACGCGCCCGGTCGGGGCGGAATGCCTCGCCCGTGACTGCTCCCATGCCGAGTCTGACCACACCCTGACCCCTGAACTCGCCGGTCCCGCGGAAACGGTCGTCTGGTGCTCCGCCTGCCGTCGGCACGAGGTACGGCGGCCCTCGCGGTTCCGCCTGTTCGGTTTCGGCGGGAGCTCCGAGCGAGTGCGCCGACGGTTCAGCGGCGCCGCCTGACCGGGTTCCGTCGGACCCGTTGACGCTCCGGCGTCCGGGGTCGAGACCGCTCAGAACCCTTTCGCGAACGTCCCGAGCAGGAATCCGGCGAAGCCGGCGGCGAGTCCGATCACGAGCATCCTGAGACCGGCCTTCCAGTACGGACCGACGGTGATGCTCGCTTCGTACCAGCCGATGCCGAAGAGGGCGGCCCCACTGATGATCACCGCGACGATCGCCGCGCTCGGCACGGCGACGGACGGGATCAAGAACGGGATCAGCGGGATGATCGACCCGACGACGGTCGCTCCGAACACGATGAACGCGCTGTTCCGGGGCTGGACGTCGGATACCGGGGCGAGCTTGAGCTCGAACGCCATCATCATGTCGAGCATCGCCTTCGGCTTCGACTCGATCTTGCGGACGAGCTCCTCGAGCTCGTCGCCCTCGTAGCCCCAGTCGCGGAAGATCGTACGGACCTCCTCGCGCTCGATGTCGGGGACGGTGCGCATCTCGTCGAGCTCGCGTCGCGTCTCGGCCTGGTAGACCCGCTGGCGGGCGAGCGTGGACGTGTACGCCACGGCGCCCATCGAGACCGACTCCGCGCCGAGCGCGGCCAGGGCGGCGATGATGATGAGCCGCACATCCGAGGTCGCGGCCGCGAGCCCGAGGAGGATGCCGAGCACGTTGACCATCCCGTCCTGGGAGCCGAGGATGAAGTCGGACAGGAGCCCCTGACGGATGTGGCGCTCCTGAACCGGGTGGACGGAGTGCATGGGCCCGAGCCACGCCGCGGGCCCGATATGAGTCTAATCATGAACGGGTGCCGACGTTCCGTGACGGTAACCAGCTTTCCGCGACCTTCGGACCACAAACGGCTAAATGCGAAGGGGGGTCGGTACCTGCAGGCCCCTCCCCCATGACCTCCCTACCCGCCGCGACGACTCCCCCGGCGAACGCCCCGTCCGCTCGCCGCCGCGAAGCAGCGGTGACGCTCCTCACCACGATCGGGACCCTGATGGTCGCGGTCGACAGCACGATCGTCATCCTGGCGCTCCCGACGATGGGTCGGGAGCTCGCCTCGCCGCTCTCCACGATCATCTGGACGATCCTCATCTATCTCCTGATCACCGCCGCGCTAACGACCCAGGCGGGCCGGATCGGAGACCTCGTCGGACGCGGCCGGATCTACAACGCCGGCTTTGCGATCTTCACGATCGGCTCGGCTTTCTCCGGGTTCGCGCCGAACGCGCAGATCCTGATCGCGGCCCGCGCGGTCCAGGCGGTCGGCGGTTCGTTCATGTTCGCGAACTCCGGAGCGCTCATCGCCGCGGTCTACCCCCCCGAGCGCCGGGGCCGGGCGTTCGGGTTCCTCGCCTTCGGCTGGGGCGTGGGGGCGATCCTCGGTATCCTGCTCGGCGGGGTGATCACGACCGAGATCGGATGGCGGTACATCTTCTTCATCAACATCCCGATCGGGATCGTCGCGGTCGCGCTCGGCCTCCGCTCGATGCCCCACAACCCGCCCCAGCGGACGGGATTCGACGTCCCTGGCTTCGTCGTGTTCTCGGCACTGCTCTCGCTCATCAGCTACGGGCTCATCGAGCTCGCCGTCTACGGCGTCACCGCGGCCAACCTCGGGTATCTCGCGCTCGGTCTCGCCCTGATACCGCTGTTCGTCGTGTTCGAGCTCCGCGCGTCCCTCCCCATGCTCGAACTTCGACAGCTGAAGAACTGGCTGCTCGCCTCCGCGCTGATCTCGAGCTTCCTCCAGAGCATCGGCTACCTTTCCGTCGTCTTCCTCCTGACGATGTATCTCCAGGGCCTGCGGGGGCTCACTCCGCTCGACGCCTCGCTGCTCCTCATCCCGGGCTACTTGCTCGGCGCGGTCCTCGGCCCGATCATGGGTCGCAACGTCGACCGCCGGGGAGCGCGGACCTTCGCCACCCTCGGGATCCTCTGCATGGCGGGGGCGGTGGTCGCTTACTCGCTCCTGACCGTCAACGCCTGGCTCGGCTGGATCCCGTGCATCTCGGTCGTTTCCGGCCTCGGCACCGGCATGTTCTATCCGGCGAACTCGACGGCGGTCATGGGTCAGGCCACCCCGCGGACGTTCGGCTCGATCAGCGGTCTCCGCGCGACGCTGATGAACATGGGAACGCTGCTCAGCTTCGTCTTCGCGCTGACCATCGCCGCGGCGAGCATTCCGCGGTACGTCGCCTACGAAGTGTTCCTCGGGACCACGAACCTGGTCGGCGGTCTCGGGAGCGACTTCCTCACGGGAATCCACGCCGCGCTCTACGCGGCGGCGGTCATCCTGCTCGTGGCGGCCGCGCTCTCTTGGTCCCGCGGTCGCGAGGCCTCCGCCGTGTCGGTAGCCGTCCCCGGACCCGATCCCTCCGCGTCCGGCGGGGCGAAGTGAGACTCGGATTCAGCGCGAAAGCGTCCGGCGGCGTCGGGGAAGTTTCTCCCGGCGCGAATGACTCCGGACCCAGCGACGGGCGTCGGAAACGATCCGATCGTGGTCGAACGCCAGTCCGTTCGCGTCGGCGAGCGGGACCCACCGCGCTTCCCGTGCGTCGTCCCCCCCATGCGGCGTTCGCGCTCGTCCCCGCATCAGGAAGGCGACGGTTGTGGTGGGCTTGCGCGGGTCCCGATCGGGGCCGGAGTACACGCCGAGAAGCGCGCGGGGGGATGCGACCAAGCCTGTCTCTTCGCGCAGTTCTCGAGCGACCGCCGCTTCCACGGTCTCTCGCAGGTTCACGAACCCTCCGGGAAGCGCCCACCTACCCCGGAAGGGGTAGTGAGCGCGGCGCACGAGGAGTATCCGACCTTGGGAGATCCACACCGCGTCGACCGTGAGGGCGGGACTTTGGTAAGGGCCCGGCATCGATCGGGGAGGGGCTCCCGAGATATGAGCCGCACCCAGCCAATGGACACCCCAGCAACCCACTCCGAACCCGTCGCGCGTGGGGAGGCTGAAAGGAAGCGTTATTGAGCCCCCAGCCGTGATGCTAGTCCGCATGCAGATGCTCCGGAGCAAGGCTCCGTTGAGGATCAGCTTCGCTGGGGGGGGAACGGACGTTTCACCCTACCCGGAAGAGCGGGGCGGTGCCGTCCTCAACTGCACGATCGACAAGTTCGCCTACGCCACGCTCGAGGCGGAGCTCAAACCGCGCGGTGGCACGACCGTCGAGTCCCTCGACTTCGACCTAAAGGCGAACTACGCCCGGCCGTCCGACCTCGTCTACAACGGAGAGCTCGACCTCGTGAAGGCCGCGCTCCGGGTGCTACGGCCCCCGGGGACCAGCGAGGCACCGGACGAGTGCCTCCGGCTGTTCCTGCATTCGGACGCTCCGCCCGGGACAGGGCTCGGTGGGTCCTCTGCGATGTGCGTGGCGATCGTCGGGGCGTTCCAGCACTACCTGAAGCAGGCCTGGACGTCGTACGAGGTCGCTGAGCTCGCGTACCGGATCGAGCGGAGCGAGCTCGGGATCACCGGCGGCCGGCAGGATCAGTACGCCGCCTCGTTCGGCGGGTTCAACTTCATCGAGTTCCTCGGCGACCGCACGATCGTGAACCCCCTCAAGATCCGGCCCGAGGTCGCGAACGAGCTCGCGTACCGCATGCTCCTCGCCTACACCGGCGGCGGGCACTTTTCGAACGAGCTCCTCGATCGCCAGCAGCGTGGGTACACGGAGAAGCGAAAGGACACGGTCGAGGCGCTCGACGCGACCAAGCGCCTCGCGATCGAGATGAAGAACGAGCTCTTGCGCGGCAACATCGACGAGATGGGCCAGCTGCTCGACGAGGGCTGGCAGCTCAAGAAGCGGTTCGCGGAAGGGATCTCCAACCCTCAGGTAGACGCCCTTTACGACAAGGCACGAGCCGCCGGGGCGCTCGGGGGCAAGCTGGTCGGCGCCGGGGGCGGGGGGTTCATCCTGTTGTTCTGCGACTTCGCACGGCGCGCGCAGGTGGCGCGGGCCGTCCAGGATGCGGGTGGTCGCGTGACCGAGTTCTCGCTCGAGCCATCAGGACTGCAGACCTGGTCCGTTCGTTCCGGGTCGCCTCCCTCCTCGATCGGAGCAAGGGCTGCGGGCTCCTCGAGCGATCGCGCGAGCTCGATAAGTGTGTAATACGTCCGGCGACACTCACGTCACCCATTAGGGGGGTCGCGGGTCAGGATGGCTCGAAGTCGCCGGAGTGCTGGCTCTGCGCGTCGGCCGCCCGGTTCAGATAAGGGCGCGTCGATCCGGGGGGTGCTGACCCTCGCGGGAGAAGGGACCCGGATGCTCCCGTGGTCGCGGGGGCTGAGGAAGGAGTTCCTTCCCCTCTTCGACGTCGGCGAGAAAGGCCGGCCTGTCCTGAAGCCCGTCGCGCACCTCGTACTTGAGACGCTCTCCGAGGCCGGAATCTCCGACGTGACGCTCGTGGTGCAGCCGCGGGATCTCGCCGCGGTCCGGAACTACTTCAGCATCGACCCGAGGTTCCTCGCCCGCCACAGGGGGCATCCGGAGCGTCTGGAAGAGACGCGCCGGCTCTACGAGCGATTACTGCGCCTTCGAGTCCGGTTCGCGACCCAGCCGCGGCCGATCGGGTTCGGCGACGCGGTGCTCCGCTCGGAGAGCTCGGTGGCCGGTCATCCGTTCCTGCTCCACGCCTCGGACGCCGTTCTCGACCAACCGCAGCGCGGCCGGATTCCCCGAGCGATGGTCGACCTCCTTCGATCGGCGGATCTGGATGCCGTGCTCCTGGTCCGCCGGGTCAAGGACCCGCGCCGCTACGGTGTCGTTGAGGGGACCCCGGAAGGTCGATTCCGGTCCTGGCGTAGTCTACGGGTCACGGGGATCGAGGAGAAACCGGCGAGACCCCGGTCTCACTGGGCGGCGACGGCCCTCTATGCGTTCTCTCCGGCCCTCTATCCGGCGCTCCGACGCGCCGCGGGACGGGCGCCACGCGGGACGGAAACCGAGCTCACGTGGGGGATCCAGGAGCTCCTGAGCTCCGGTGGCTCGGTCAAAGCCTTGGTTTTGGAGCCTCCGACCGCCTGGATGTCCGTGGGCTCGCCCGAAAGTTATCTCCGAGCGCTGCGCGCGAGTCACCTGCGGAAGTCAAGGGGCTAAAGCTCGGGCCCGCCGGCACTGGGCGGAGCGGCCGGATCACTTGGACAGGGGTCGCAGACGTAACCTTCGGGCGATGCGTCGAAAGCTACATACGGGCCGGCTTCGTCTTCTGGCCAAATGCGCCCCGGTGCGGGTGACGCGGCTTCCGGTGCGACGCTCGCGCGGGCGGTTGCCCCATCGGGCAGAGTCTGCCGCTGCGGGTGCAAGCTTACCGAAGTCAGTCCGTCGTGGACGTTTTCTCGCGTCCCCCCGTCCGTACGGTCCCTCTTCCGCGACCTGTACTTCTGCGGAGTCCCGTGCGTGCGAGCCAGCCTGCTCGAGTCCCTCGAGATCGTCGAGAGCTCTGGCTCACCGCGACTCGTCGCCGACTATCGGGAAGTCGCGGAAGGGATCCGGTTGCTCCTGCTGGCCTCGGCGCATCCGGGCGCCGGCGGATAGAGCGACCGGCGGCGGCCCCACCAAAATGCCTGCGGACGGACCTCGGGCTACGCTGGGACCGGGAACGTCGGAGTGTGGTTCGAGGTCCGGATGGCCGCCGAGCGGGCGCTGCCGTTCGGTCCCCGCACTCGATTCCGGGTATAGAACGCCGCGCGCATGGCGCGCTCGAGATGGGGTACCGTCGGGTAACCCTTGAGGTCGTCCAGGCTCACCCAGGCGTACTCGGTGTGCTCGGTGGGATCGAGCCGGGGCCGCTTCGTGGTCGGTCCGAGCGCGTGAAAGAACACTCCGACGGTAGGCCGGATCTTTCCCGCCTTCGAGAACGAGCCGAAGACGTCCGCGTGGTACATCCGTCCGACCCGAACCTCGAAGCCGGTCTCCTCTCGGACCTCGCGACGAGCGGCGGTGCTCAGGCTCTCGCCTTCCTCGACGATCCCCCCGGGAAGGTCCCAGACGCCGGGATCGGCGGCGTCGAGGGATCGGTGGAGGAGAAGGAGCTGCTCTCCTCGGAAAATCGCGGTCTTGGCGGCTACCCGTGCCCGTAGACGAGTAGTGTTTCGCTTCATAGGTCGACGGCCTAACGGGCACCGGTTTGTCAACCTTTCGCTGCTCGCGGGGCCGGTGCGGTGGGGCGTAAAACAGCGCCCACCCCGGTCTCTCTCGCGCTCAGACCGGGCAACCCGCCGCGGCCACTCCCGGAACGAACTCGAAGAGCTTCGCGTCGCCGCTCGAATAGAGCAGCGTGAAATCCGGCGAGGACTCGAGCGGGCCTGGCTGCAGGGGAGGGTACGTCACCGAATTCTGGGCGGTGACGAACACGACCGTGATCCCGAGTTCGAGCAACGCGGCGTGGATCGCGGGAGAGTAGACACCCTCCGTGAGGTTGTCGACCGCTTCGTTGTAGGAGAGGTTGACGGAGATCGGCGCCATGGGGAACACCAGTGCCGCTGTCGAGTAGAGCGGGAGGAACATCGCGGCGGAACCGGGAGCGGCGAACACGCGAGCGCAGACGGGAAGGTGACTGCCGGCCCACTCGAGAGCTTCGGCATCTCCGGTCGTTACATTCGCGAGTGCGAGGACGTGGTCGTGGAGGTAGCCGGGAACTTCGGCGACCGTCACCCCCGCTCCGATCCCGAACGGAATTGCGAGAACGACAATGGCGAGAGCAATCGCGCGAGAGGAGCCGCTCGGTCCCGACCCCGTGACCGACCAGCGAGCCTTCGGAACGTGCCTCGGCTGCTCTGGCGGCGGAACATGAGCCCGAGTCGTGGCGCGCGCGTTCGCGACGCTTTCCACGAGAACCAGCAAAGGCAGGAGCGCGAGGACCTGATAGCAGATGAACAGGAGGAAGGAGGCTTCGTAGAGCGACGCGAGATAGTCGAAGACTGTCGCCCCTAGGGCGGGCGCGCTCGCGAGGACGAGGAACGCGGCCCATACAAAGGCGACCGAGCTGAGGACGATCGCCGGTCCTGCGACCGCCTTCGGAAGCCCCCGCGCGAGTGTGGGATGCGAGGTCAGGTACCGCACGACGCAGACCACTAGTCCGATGGCCAGGAGGATCGCGATCAGAACGCTTAGTACGGGGAACGGCGAAAGCTTCGGCTTGAGAGGGACGAAGGGGTCGAGCTCTCCGATAAACGTGGCTACGGTGGCGGTGGTGAGACCGCTCGGACTCGCAAACGGCGGACTGCCGACGGGCTGGAGCACGTGCTGAGGGTAGGAGTACCACAAGACCACCCCGGCTAGGCTGCGGATCACGAACAGCACACCGATGGTCACGAGGACGGCGAATCGGGAGATCGCCCGCACGAGCCGGGCTCGGCGCTGGGCTGAGTAAACTACCCAGAATCCAACCGCCGCGAGCGCGAGCATCTCGCCCGCGGCGACGCTGAGACTGGTGATCGCCCCAAGGAGAAGCCCGAACGCGACCGTGTTCGGCCAGTTTGGCACGCCGGGCTCGACGAAGGGCCGTAGCCAGCCGAACGCGAGAAACAACAGGGGTAGGGCGAGGGCGAAGTCGTACGAGCCTCCGACAAAGAGCCGGGGCCAACTCGCAATCAGCGCGAAGAAGCCAGCGAAGAGGACCCCTACCCGAGTTCCCCCAGCGCTCGTGGCGCCGCCCCATCGGCGG
Source organism: Thermoplasmata archaeon (assembly GCA_030039135.1). Classification (GTDB taxonomy): domain Archaea; phylum Thermoplasmatota; class Thermoplasmata; order Lutacidiplasmatales; family UBA184; genus Lutacidiplasma. Next base: position 11,271 of record JASHQN010000148.1, read on the forward strand.
CCCCAGGAATAGGCCGCCGGAAGGGACAGGGCGAGGAAGAGGGCCGGCAGGAGGAGCGGCGAGCTCACCAGGCTCCAACCGAGCAACATCGAAGGGAGGGTCAGCCATACCGCGGCTCCCTGCGGGTACTCGACGCCGACGTTCGCGTACGGCAGGAGGGTACCCGTGATGCCATGTTGCTGCAGGATGACCTGCGCGAACAAGGTCTGAAAGCTGCCGTCGTAGGTGTTCGGAAAGGACAGAGTGCCGGTCCCGAGCACCTCGATGCCGAGGAGAGCCAGAAACCCGAGCACGACCCCGGCTCCTGCCCAAGTGAAGACCCAATCGATCCCGGCTCGGAGGCTCCGCCCCCGTTCCCGAACCCACAGAAACGCCATGACCGCGAGGCCGACGGCGAGCGCTCCGGCGACCAACGCCGGATAAAACACCGGGACTGGAAGGGAGGCTAGGATGAAGAACAGCGTCCCACTCGCGAAACCAGCTACGAGGAGGCGCTCCAATGGGTGGAGGGCAGAAATCCGCGGGAACACGCGCTCGCCGAGGCGAAGGAGTGCGAGCCCGAGCGGAGCGACCCCCGCGAGGAGTGCGAGAAGGCCGGCGTAGGCCGACCAAACCGGTACGGTCAAGCGTCTGCGCAGGCGATGAGAGCTACATATCCCCTCGACGTAGGGGGGATGCCCTCCCACCGGTCACGGGTCCCTGCGTTGTCGCGCACCCGATTCTCGGAACCCGGGTGGGTGCCCAAATATTAAACACTCTGGGCCCGTGCTTACCGCGCGTCGGCGAAAACGGTGGTTTCGACCCGGTACGTGGGTATATGTACTCGGTTATCGAGGTTAGACCTAGAAACGGGAGCGGTTTCACGTGATGCCCCAGAGCGCCCCGGTTGCCTACCAGCCCCCCAGCCTCGACGCTCGACCTACATGCGCAGACACGGTCGTGCTCGTCCCCGCGTTTCGTGAGGCCCGAGGCATCGGTCCGGTCATCGAAGAGCTACGAGGCACCGTCGACCCGCTCATCCTGGTGATCAACCGGCCGGACGGAGATGGAACGGAAGCGGCCGCCCGTGCCCGTGGGGCGCTCGTGGTGAACCAACCCGGAAAGGGCAAAGGCGACGCCGTCCGCCTCGGACTCGAGTACGTCCAGCGCCACTTCGATGGGGCGCGATACATCGGGCTCATTGACGCGGATTGCACGTACCCTCCCGCCGCGATCGAGCCGATGCGGGCGATCCTCGAGCAGGAGCCCAAGGTTGGGATGGTCGTGGCGAGCCGGCAGAACCTCGCCAACAATGGGGTGCCGTCGCGTACGTTCGCGCTGGGCAACCGGATCCTCGCCACGGTCCACCACGTTCTGAACAAGGTCCCGCTCGAAGACCCGCTGTCGGGCCTTCGTCTGGTTAAGGCCGAGCTGCTCTGGGATTGGCAACCCCGTTCCCGGGGGTTCGACATCGAGTGCGAGCTCAACGACTACATCCAGAACGTGAAGGGCCGCGCGATCGGGCAGGTGCCCATCCCGTACCGCCCGAGGATTGGGGAGAAGAAGCTCCGCGTCCGGCACGGTCTCGCGATCCTAGGCCGGATGCTGAACATGCGGTTGAGGAGCCCGTCGCTCCCCGTCGCGGTGGGTCCTTCCGTGGATCCGGTTCGCTCGCGGGCCCCGGTCGATCAGTAGATCGTTGTAGGACGTCCCGCTCTTGTGAGAGTGCTCCACGTCCTCGGGAACTACCCGCTCCCTGCCTTGGGCGGGATGGAAACCGTGGTCGTCGAGCTGGCGGAGGCGCTCGTCGCTACCGGCGTTGAGTCCCGTGTCGTCGCCGCGTCCCGGGTGTCGAAGCAAGCGTCAGAGTCCGGGACGGAGTTCTTCGGAGTCCCTTCAGCCTTTGTCAGCAACTGGATCCAGGTGCCGTCACCGAAGGCCCTCGTTGCCCTGCAGGCGCATGTGCGGTGGGCCGACATCGTGCACATTCACAACCCACCCGAGCTGTTCAACCTCACCGCGATCGAGATCGCCCATCTGAACGATCGCCCGTACGTGCTCTCCATGCTCTCTCCCGGGCAGCTGACTTCCCATCCCCGACTGCTCTATCGCTGGGCGGGGACCGCCGGGGAGTGGCTCGTCCACCAGGCAGTGTCGCACTCTGCGGCGATCCAGGTCAAGAATACGGCGGACTACGAGTACGCCCGCCGTTGGAACACGGACTCGTTCCTCATCCCTGACGGCGTCGCCGCTTCGATCCTCAACGCGCCGTATCCTCCCCCTGGCGACTCCCCACTGGCGCCTCGGACTTGGACCCGACCGATGCTCCTCTACCTCGGACGGCTCCATCCGCTAAAGGGGCCCGAGGAACTCGTCCGGGGCCTCCCGAGCGTCCTCGCCCAATGCCCCGGCGCTACGGTGGTCATCGCGGGTCCTGACCCCGGCGGCATGGCGGATCGGCTGGACGCTCTCGCCCGAGCCTTGCGAGTATCCGAACACGTTCGGCTGCTCGGACCGGTGGACGATGCGACCAAGCTCGCCCTCCTCGACGCATCCGATGTGGTGGTGATACCGAGCCTTGCGAACTTCGTGGAAGGGTTCAGCATCGTCGCAAGCGAGGCGTGGGCGAGGAGGAAACCGGTGGCAGCGTTCCCGGTAGGGGCGCTCAGGGTGCGCGTTCAAGAGGGTCGGAACGGTTCCCTCGCCCGTTCTATGAGCCCCGATGATCTAGCCGAGGCGGTCGTCCGGGCACTCGGGATCGCTCGAGTCGAAGTGCCCGACGACGTCGTGAGCTGGCCGGTGGTGGCGGAACGATTCCGGACCGTGTACTCGAACATCTTGCGCGGCAGCTCTCCACCGGCTCCGACGAAGCCGACGGCATGACCGAGGCCCGTCCGCCCGTCCGGGCAGCGATCTTCTACCACCGTCCGATTGACGACCCATATCACGGAGGGTCCCGTCACTGTCAGGGGTTCGCGAAAGGACTCGCGCCCTACTTCGCCATCGAGTTTGTGGGCCCCCGTCTTCCCCGCGGTTGGGCGGCGGGCCAGCGAGACCGCGGGGGAGTGCGCCTCGCCGTCGTGGGATACCTTCTCCGTGCCTTTGCCGCCGCTGCGCGCTTCGTACTGGCGGATGGGTCGCGTGGCTCGGCCGACCGGGCTCGCCTGCTCATCGCGTTCGACGTGTACCTGGGAGGCATCGCGGCGATCTGGTCACGGATCCGCAGGGTGGAGATGGTCTACTATCCCCAGGACTCACCCCACCGGGTCGCGCAGGGCTGGACCGACTCCGGCGTTCGGGGCGCGTGGCTGTTTCGCGCCTTCCGCGCTCTGCCCGAACGGTGGTCCGTGCGGGCCGCGAGCGTTGTGCTCGTCCCTTCCCCCTCCGTCGGGCGGGACTATGCCGAACTCGGGATCGATCCCCGCCGGATCCGGCTCTGTCCCATGAACCGAGAGGCACCGATGTACCGTCCCGCTGCCGTGGAGGAATGGAGGCGACGACTCGACCTCCAGGGACGGACCGCAGCGATCTTCGTGGGCTCGTTTCAGTACCCCCCGAATGTGCGGGCGTTCGAGTACCTCCGTGACTCGCTCGCTCCGCTCCTCCAGGAGCGCGCCCCCTCCGTCGAGATTCTCGTCGCCGGCTTGGATTCCGAAGCGTTCGCGAGTGGCCTTCCGAGGAACGTCCGAGTGCTCGGGACCGTCGACGACCTCGACAGCTTGCTATTCGCGTGCTCGATCGGCCTCGCACCGATGGACGTGCCGGGCGGGACGAGCGGGAAGGTGATCGACTTTCTCCTTCACGGGCTCCCCACGGTCGCCACGCCGCAGGCGGCGAATGGCGTGGCCCCGTCCCCCCTGCTTCGCGTAGTCCCACTGGCCTCGTTCCCGGATGCGGTGACCGAGGCGGATGGGGCGACGGCCGCTACTGGTGCATCCCCGGCACCCCGTTCCCCCGATCCCGAGTACCTCCGGCTCTACGCCGGCGAGCAAGAGCTACGCTCCATCGCCGCAGACCTTGCGACCCGAGCGGCTCCCCCCAGCGCGACGTGAGCGAGCCCGGTTCCCCGCCGGCCGCGGTTCAACCACGAGCTCTTGTACCGCCCGCGTTCACCCGGGGAAGCGTGTCGACGCCCGAGTCCGGACGACCCCGGTTCGTCCTCTACTCACCTCTCGCGGCGTTCTCCTCATTCCACGCGAGATCGCCCTGGCTGATGTTCCCGACGGCGTTCGAAGAGCTCGGGTACGCGTCGACCCTCGTCTGCGGGAGCGCGAGCGATCTGCCGACGCCTCCCGGGCTGAGCGTGGTGACCACGGGGATCGTTTCGACCGCATCGAGCGCCCGGCGCTTCGTTCGAGCGATGATGGAGCCGCTGTTCGCCTTTCGCGAGATCTTCCGCCAGCGACCGGACGTCGTGATGATTGGGCCGATGGGTCCGGCTCTCGCCTCCGTATTGCCGATGATCGTTCTGTACCGCCGGTTTAGACGCGGCGCGTCCCGTACCCGGTTCATTCTCAAGACCGACTCGAACCTCACGGACTACTGGCTGGGCCCGCTCGCCTCCCGCTTGATGGATCTGTTCGTCGTGGCATCCACCCGCGTTTTCGATGTTGTGACGCTCGAGACCTACTGCAGTCTGGACCGGGCCCGCCGTCTCGTGGGGTCGCGACCTGGGAGGCTCGCGCGAGTTCCCCTGGGCTACCCGAGGGGCGCGATTGCTCTTCGGGAGTATGGCTCGTCGCCGAGGGAGCCGGTCATCCTCTGCGTGGCGCGCGTCACGCCCGACAAGGGACAGGAGGTGCTGCTCAAGGCATTCGACGTGCTCGCGCCCACATTCCCTGAGTGGACGTTGCGGTTCGTGGGCCCCACAGTGTCCGCCGAGTACCTTGCCCACCTCGTCCGGGCGGCGGAGGCACCGGCCCTTCGTGGCCGGGTGACCTTCCTCGGATTCGTGAGCCAGGAGCGGATCGACAGCGAGTACGCTCGTGCGGCGATCTTTTGCTTGCCCACGCTGCGCGAGAGCGCGGGGCAGGTGAAGTACGAGGCGGCCGCCTCGGGCATTCCCGTGGTGACGACGGACGTCCCGTGCGCCCGCGACGCGGAGGAACTCGGTTGGCTGGTCGCTCCGGCCGGCGACGCGGAGACGCTCGCCGCCAAGCTGGCCCAACTGATGGGGGCCGAGGCCGTGCGGCGGGAAAACGCCGCGCGCGCTATGCAGCACCTCGAGAGCTACGAGGATCTAGCTCGAGAGTGCCTTCGGATCCTCGGAACGCCGAGCCCTCGAGCACCCCCGGGGAACCGACCTGGTTGATTACGGCGCCCGGCTCACGCCGACGGCCGGGGTACTGCGGCGGAGGCGGCTCGTCGCTTCGCCCGCCTTCCGATCCAGACGATCAGGTACTCAACTCCTCCGAGGCCGAAGAGAGTGACCGCCATCACGGAGTAACCGACATCGAGCGTGCCGATCGACGCCGGCCGCACCTCGAACTGAGTGGATGCCCCGGGATTCCAGATCAGCGAGTCGACCGAGCCGGCGGCCGAGGTAAGGCTCGCGGGCCCGGGAGAGAGCACGAGATCCGAGTAGAAAGGGACTCGGACAAGCACCAGCGATGCCGCGGGCCCGGAAAGGGAGTACCCATCGGCTTGGCTCGAGACCGACCACGCGCCGGTCGTGGAAAGGTCGGAGACCTGTGCGAGCGGCGACGCCGGTGCGTGACCAGGGCTCGTGGGAGCCGCGACGCAGGCTCCGGGAGCCGAAGGGCTCACTACCTCGGAGGCGCTGCAGGATCCGCCGACCGGGATGATCTCGGGTTGACCCGGAAACAGGCTGGCGCCGCCACGCGAGGTGAGGATGATCGTCTTGGAGGCCGCCTCGTTCTGGAGCCATTCCGTCACAGCGGAGTCCGAAGCCACGTAGACCGGGCCGAGCGCGTTCCACCCTGAGTCGGACGTCACCGATAGGGTCCCGCCGGTCCCGAGGTTCGTGTACGGCAGCTCGACCCACACCATGTCATTCGCGAGCGCGTCCGCGGACTGGTTAGTGTCGAGCGTCCAGACGCTACCGGACCAATCGAACGTCAAGTTCCCGCCGTCCTGCCCTATCCGAACTAGCGCCCACAGGTTACAGGAGGCGCAACCGGACGTGTCGACAGGCAGGGAGAGCGAGTGGGGGCCGCCGAAGGTAACCGCCAACGGGGCCGGCCATGCGCTCGACACGTTAGCGCCAAGGGAGCCGCTCACCGACGAGTAGCTCGAGACCCAGCCGTCCCAGACGATCTGCCCCACCGGGAGGTACGAGAGCGGGTCCACCGACGCGGCGGCCGCGCAGGGTAGCGCGATCCCGTACAACGCGTTCGTGGAGTTGGCGTAGATCCGGTCCACGTGCGATAGGTACGCGGCACATTGCCCCGCGGGGATGTCGCTGGGATACACGATGCCCTGGCCCGTGAGATTGACCCCCGCCCCCGCCATCGCCGAGAGCTCGTTGTAGCTACCCGCTACCACGGAGAGATTGGCGAGACCGACGGCGGTGCCGGCGTAGTAGAGGTCTCGGTAGATCGCGAAGCTCTTCGATGCGTAGACCGGCGCGATGCCCGACTGGTACTCGAGAAGCCGGCTCACATTCTGCCCGTTGGAGAACGCGAGCGCGGTAGAGGGTGCGGGTTGGGTTCCGTAGAATACCAGGATGTACTGAATTCCCATCAGCGAGAGAAGCTGGCCGACGTAGGGAGTGGAATTCCTGTACAGCTGTTCGTACGCCCAGTACGCATAGAACGTGGAGGGGAAGGGCGGGATCGCGTAACCCGGGAGCGTCGGGGTACGCACCGTCGGGAAGTAGTAGAAGTAGTTCTGAAGGACCCGTTGGGAACCGTCGAGCAGCCACTCCACGTTCGGATTGAACACGGCGACGCCGGCATACGACGAACCGACGAGGCCCGATATCCGCGAGGGAAGGGTCGCATAGTCTGCCGGGTAGGATGTACTCTGGATCCCCGCCGACTGGTTCTGAACCGGGCCGTTCTGCGCGCTGACGGCGTACGGCATCGCAACCGTCACGACGAGCGCC
>JASHQN010000149.1 GCA_030039135.1 Thermoplasmata archaeon
CCTCTTCGTGGACCTCGTGATCCACGCGCTGGTCTACTACCCGGCAACGTTCGATGCGATCGGAGTCCCGGCGAGCGCGATCTGGTGGGTGAACTTGACCCAGGGGACGCACCTCGAGGCTACGGGTACGATCTCGTCGCTCTCGGTGGATCTCTACAACGGAACGTACGGGTGGACCGCCGCGATCTCGACCCGGAACTGGTCGGCCTCCCCGGCGAGCGGCTCGTTCTCGGTCGCCGGGGCGGCGTGGGCGACGATGATCTCGTTCGCCGTGGAGTCCGGCGACCTCACGTTCCGCGCGTCCGGTCTTCCCCCCGGGACCCTGTGGTTCGCGAACGTGACGTCCGTCGCCGACCTTTGGGGCACGACGTCATCGCTCGCGGTCACCGCGGCCTACGGGACGTACACCTACCGGGTGGCGTGCTCCAACTCGTCCTGGGCTCCCGAAGCGTACGGCGGGTCGTTCGCCGTCGGGACATCGAACACGACGGTGAACGTCACGTTCGCGCCCGTCCTCTACGCGATCCGGATCACTCCGATCGTGCTCGGAGCTTCTCCCGCGGATTGGTCCGTTGAGGTCGCGACCCTGGTCTCCGTCAGCGGCGCCGTTGCCACGGTCTTCGCGAACGCGACGAACGGGACGTACGGGTTCAGCGTGACGGTGCCCGGAGGCTTCACCGTCGATCCCGCGAGCGGGTCCCTCGTGGTGGCGGGCGCCCCGAAGTTCCTGGATGTGGTGATCTCGCAGCCGGCAGCTCCTTCGCCCGGACCTTCCTCGTGGGGGCCCTTCGGGATGGGCTGGTCGGGCTACGTTTACCTCGCTGCTATCGCAGCGGCCATGGGGCTGTGCGTCCTCTACGTGGTGCTGCAACTAAGGCCGCCCCCGGTCGAGGAGGAGCCCCCGCCGGCCGCGCCGCCGGCGCCCCCGCCACCGCCCCCGGACTTCCGCGGGTACCGGTAGGCTATCCGGGCCAAAGGGGGCACCGGGCTTCGGACGACGCCGGATCCGAAATGGGTAGGTGCTCCCGGCGGGAGTTTCCCGGCGGCCCTCAACGACAGCCGATTTGAACCCGCGTCAGAGGCTCGAGAGGCCTCTATCCTTGACCACTAGACTACGGGAGCGCCCGGGGCGAGTATCGGGCCCCCTCCTTGAGGCTTTCCCCGCCGCCCCGAGGCCGGTCGGCCCGTTCGGGGCGGCTTCCCCCTGGCCGAAGGCCCTAAGAACGCCTCCCATCTCTTCCACTTCGGTGACGCCCCCCGTCAAGGCCCGCAGCGGACACATCCTGCTCGATCCCAAGCGTTGCTATCGGGACCTCGTGCGGGTGTACCCCGAGATCCACCGCCGGGTGGTCGAGCTCAACCGACCGTTCGTGAAGGAGACCGACCCGCTCCTTCCCGAGGTCCTGCTCGACGAGAACTTGAGGGACCTCAAGGGCAACCGCAAACCGATCGGCTACAACCGCCAGGACGCCTTCGGCCTCCGCCTGATCTTCCCGCTCGCCGACGAGCGGAGGGCCGAGTTCTACTTCACGAAGCCCGCCCGCTGCCAGGAGGTCGTCCAGATCACCGAGCAGGTCTCGGTCCTCCTGCGACGCCGCGGGATCCACCACACCGTCGAGTACGACCGCCTGCCCCTCGGACCACCCCGGGGCCCGCCGGCGCTGCCTCCGATCGGGGCCGCCACCACGTTCGGGTCGAGCTAGGACGTCTTCGAGTCGCCCGGCGGCCGTCGGAACGGCCAGAACGGAGCGGGGGTCGGCGCCGCGGTAGGCGGGGCCCCGGTCGCGGGTGCGGCGGCGACGGCGGGCTCCGACTGGAGGAGTCGCAATGCCTCGCGCGCTTTCTGGAGCGCTGCGGCATAGTCGGTGTCGCGCAGCCGGATGGACTCGGCGAGGAGCTGGCGGGGACGCGTGGTGTCGAGGTGGCTCTGCTGGGCGCGCGCGAGGGCCGCGTCGATGAGGTAGTGGAGGTTCATCAGCTCCCGGTGGAGCGCCTTCCTCAGGTTGAGCTCCTCCTCCGCCGCGAGGAGCGCGCGGCTCGCCTCCACGATCTTGCCGTTGCGGTCGAGCTCCTCGACCTCGAGCAGGCGGACCCGGACCGGTCCCACGCTGACGTGCAGACCCTCCTGGGCGAAGTTGAGCTCGGTCGCCACGTCCTTCTGGCGCCGGGCGAACGGCTCGCGGATCGCCTTCTCGAGCACGGGCCGAGCCTCGTCGATCAAACGTTCGGAGTCGTCGAGCCGGTTCGCGTCAACGGCCGCGCGGGCCTCGCTGAACGTCTGCATCACCGGCGTCGTGTCGACCCCGAGGCGCTCGCCGACCCAGAGCTGGGCCTTGAGCTCGCTGATGCGGGACTCCGCCTGCTCGCGACGACGGCGCCGGGCGAGGTCGAGCTCGGCGCGACAGACCTCGAGCGCGGCCGGGAAGTCGCGGGCGTCGCGGAGAGCCTTCATGCGGTCGCGAACCTCCTGGCGCCGGGCCGACTCCGCGGCGGCCACCGGCACCGCCCGGTTCATCTCGGTCTCGACGTCCCGCCATCGCGCGTCGACGACCGCTTCGAACGCTCGCCGGCTCGCGAGCTCGGCCCGATCGATCGCCTCGCTGACCTGCTTCCATTCTCGCGCTCGCAGGGCCGTATCGGCCTCCGCGACGATCGCTTCGATGACGTCCACGTCGTGCGTGAGCTTCTCGCGACGAGCGAGCTCGATGCCGCGGCGGAGCTCGCCGAGCGGCATCGCGAACAACCGCTCGACCGCCCATCGACCGAGTTCCGTCGCCTCCCGGGCGGTCCGCACGGCGGCGAGATAGTCGCCCTTCTCGGCCGCCCGTCGGGCGTCGGCGATCCGGACGGTCGTCTCGGCGACGTCCGCCTCGAATCCCTTCGCTTCCGCGAGCTGTCGCTCCGCGGATTGGATCGCGTCCTTCGCGCGCCGGTGGTTCTCGCGCGCGACCCCGAGGGAGTCCGACGCGGCGAGGGCCTGCTCGAGGACGTTGAGGTAGTCATGCTCCTGGAACGCCCGCTTGGCGAGCTGGAGCTGGTCGGCGGCCGCCTGGACGAAGACCCCTTCGGCGGTCGCACGGGAGAGGGAGCGCTCGGCGGCCTGGAGCGAGCCCTCGGCGATACGGTGCTGGAGGTCGGCGCGCTCCAGTTCGGACTCGCTGCGGGCGGCGAGCTGGAGCGATTCGACGGCCTTCCCCTGATCGAGGGCCATGCGCGCCTGGTGGAGAAGGTTCTCTGCGACGGTCGTGTCTCCTCCCTCGCGCCGAAGGCGGGAGACGGTCGCCTGGAAGCTCGACAGGGTTTTCGACACTTGCTGGTAGATCGCCTGGAGCAGCTCCCGCTCGAGCGGACCGCCGAGCTCGATCACGCGCGCGTACTGGCCCTGCGAGAGGCCCGTCTCGAGTCGCTCCATCGCGGCCCGGAGCGACGGGACCTCGACGTGAAGGAGGTCGGCCTGAGCGAGCGCGTCCCGCGCGCGCTTGGCGACCCGCTCCGCGTGCTCGACGAACCCGCGGGTGTCGACGAACTCCGCGGCGGCCTCGTCGATGAGCGCCGCGGCCCCTACCGGCACGGGGAGACCGATGCGCCGGCGAGCCTCGGTGAGCGGGCCGAGGATCCGCTCCACGTCGACCCCCGCGCCTCGCGCGATGTCGAGGTCGCGCTCGAGGCTCCGAAGGTTCTCTTCCAGGACGGGACGCAGGACCGCGATGATCTCTTCATGGGCGAGGCGGGCCGCCGTACGCGTCGCCGCGGGAGCGGCGGTCGCCTGTTCCGTGCGGAGGACCCCGAGGCGGGTCACGAATCCGTCCATCGGGATCTCGAGGCGGCGTCCGTCCTCGATGAGCCGCTCGATCTCCGCAAGGAGCCGATGGGTCTCCGAGCGCGCCTCCTCCTCGGCGAGGCCGCCCTCCACCTTCTCGATCTGGCTGCGCGCCTTGTCGAAATCGAGCGCCTGGAAGGCGAGGCGCGCGTCGCGAAGCGTGTCGTAGAATGCCGCGGGGTCGTTCCCGGATTCCCGGATCCGACCGAGGAGATCCTGGGCGCGGGCGAGCCCGTCCACGATCTCCTGCGCGGACCCGAGGGTACGGGAGGCAGCCTCCTCGAGACGAGTCGCGGCCTTGTACGCGTCCAGGTACCGGGACGCGCGTGCCGCCGACTGCGCGGCATCGAGCTCGGTGCGGAACTTCGCGAGGTCGAGCCCCATCGTCTCGAGCTCGACGAGCGCGAGCTTGGCGTGCGATACGGCCTCCTCGCTGCGCAAGAGCTGTTGCTGATGGGCCCGCGTCCGGATCTCCTGGGACGCTCGCGAGGCCTGGACGAAGTCCCCCATGTTGAAGATCTGCTGCACCTCGTCGATCTGCCGCTGGATCTCGTCGCCGGGCCCGCCCATCTCGTCGAGGACCTTGCTCTCGGCCTCGAGGCCCTCGACGAGCGCGGAGGCGTGGCTCGCGAAGACCGCGGCGAAGTCGCGTTCGGCCCGGCGCAGGCTCTCGACGGAAGCGATGAGATCGTGCTTCACCCGCAGGGTCACGTCGGCGTCGGCGAGCAGCCGGCGGATCGGCGCGGTGAGCGCCTCATCCGGGATGTCCGCGAACCCTTTTTCCATCTCCTCGATGCGCCGGGCGACGAACGGTTGTGCGGCGTTGCGGAGCTCGACCTCGACCTGAGCGAGCCGCTCGACACCTTCGGCGAGCTGGCCGCTGTCGAGGAGGCCGCGGACTTCCGTGAGGCCGCTATCGACGTCCGGGGGCAGGAACCCGCGCTCTCGAGCGTACGATCGCACGGCGTCGAGCGAGTTCCAGCGTTGGAGGAAGAACTTGAGCGCCTCGCGACCGACCGCGACCACGGTCTCCTTCAGCAGCTGCCGCGCTCCGTCCACGTCGGCGCGATCGAGCAACCCCTTCACGCGCTGGATCGACGCGTCGAACGGATCGGTCGAGAAGCCCACGCGCCGCAACCGCCCGAGCATCTCCTCGACGGTCTGGAGCTCCTCCCGGGAGTCGTCGAGGTCGCCGGTGAGCCGCCCGACCCGATCGACGGCTTCCTGGCTGGCGGCGAGCGCCTCGGAGTAGATCTTCAGCCGGAGCGCTTCGCGCGCCCGATTCATCGCCGCGAAGACCTCGCTCGGATCACGGCCGAGCCTCCGGGCCTCGGCGATCCGCGGGCGCACCTCGTCCAGGAGGCCGGCGACCACCGATACGATGGGTTCTTCGGCGGCCCGCCGGGCCTCCGCGAGGATACCGGGGATCTCGAGCGGCGAGGCCGTCGCGAGTCGTGCGGTAGCCTCCTCTACGGCCGCGAGCGCCCGGCCGGGATCGACCCCGTACTCCCGGGTCGCCGTGACCGCGGTCTGGATCGTGTCGAGCGCCTGGACGCCGCGCCCTCGCAGGTTCTCCCCCGTCTCGACGATGGCGTCCTCGATCGCCCGAACGGTCTCGGGCCAGCGATCGGTCGGAGCGTCCGAGTCGGCCCGCAGGGCCGCCTCGAGCTTGGGGGCCCCGCTCGCGAACTCCGCCGCGGCCGCGACGAGCTTCTGGCCCGCATCTCGGGTTGCCTCGCGCCGATCGCGGGCTTCGGGTATCCCTTCGCGGACCGTCCGCCGCAGAGCGTCGATCGCCTCGACGATACGGCCTTCCCCCGCCGGTGCGGCCGCAGCGTCGAGAAGGGCAAGGAACTCCTTACGCCGGCCGGGTGAGAGGTCCGCCCACTCCGCGAGCGTCACCCCTCGGGCTCGCTCTTCCGCGACGAACGATCGTTGCAGGTTCGCGAGCGCCTCGTCGACCTTCGCGAGCCGACCGACGGTCTCCGACCAGGGGGCCCCCTCGCCCGGGGTGGCCAGACTGTCGAGTTCCGCTTTCAGCGCCTCCGGTATCCCGATTCCGATGCCGGCGAGGCGGCCGTAGGTCTCCACGGTCCGTTTCCGGCGCGCCTCGATCGACGATGGGACCGTCGCGCCGAGGTACTCGAGGAGGGCTTTCGCCTGGAGCTCGACGCCGTCCCAGTCCGATCGCCGGGCGAGCTCGTGGAGCTGCTGCAGACGCTCGGCAGCTTCCGCCGGAGTGATCTCGAGGTCGTTGATCATCTTGACCTGCTCCTCGACCTCCTTCTGGAGCGCTTCCGCGCTCTGGCGTCGTTTCTTGAGCGTTTCGGCCTTTTCTTGGAGGATGCGGGCGAGCCGCGACGACGGTACCGAACCGACCCCGCCGGGACCCGACGTGCGCCTCCCCCCTAGACCCCCCGACCGGTAGAACGGCGATCCGCCATGCGGGGTACTCGATTCATGCCCGGACCCCCTTATAAATCAAGCGCGAGAGAACGCCCGGCACCGAGGGCGACCGGCACGTGCGCCGGACGCGAGCCTTACGTTCGGGTGATTCGGCGCTTGCCCATCGCATCGATGTACTGGACCTCGCTCCCCGGCGTGAGCTGGCCCTTGAGCTCGGGCTCAACGGCCATCGAGAACATCTCGTAGTTTTCTAGGTCCATCAGCTGCGCCTCGGACTCGCTGAGCGACACGACCTGCGCCTGGCGCTTGCCGATCATCGGCACCTGGACCTTGTGCGTGACCGGGAACACGACCGAGCGCTTGCGGTCGTCGAAGAGCCCGACCGCGTCGATCCTCGCCTTCGCTTCTCCGTGCTTCCCCGGTTTCGACATTTGGATGTTCAGGATCCGGCACGGTTCCTCGTCGATGATGAGGTAGCGGCCTTCCTTGAGTTCGCGAACTTCCTGCTGGGACCACGCCATCGGAACTTCCCGGTCGCCGGTGGAGGAGTCCGGCGCCATAACGATTGGGGCGGTCTCGCGGGGCCCCGCCGACTGAGGAGCCGAGCCTTTATCCTCGGCGTCGGCACTAGTGGGGCCCTCGGCGGTACCGGCAGCAGGATGGCGACCGAGTCGGAACGACCCAGTCCGGCGACGACCGAGGCTGAAGCCCGGTCGATCTGGGCGCTCCAGCGGCTTCCGCCCGCGTCCGGGACCATCGGCACCGGGGAGGGCACGATCGTCCACCTGCTCGAGGGGTCGTTCGCTCCCCGCGAGTCCGGAATGTTGGTCGTCCAGCGCGCGATCGCCGCGGACGTCGACGCACGCGCTCTCGCCCTGGGGGGACGACGGGCGAACGGCGTACTGCGCAAGGAGGAGGGCGGGCCTCCGACCCCGCAACCGCCGCTCGGTCCCCTCCTCGCCTCGCTTGCGGTCTGGGTGGGAGGCGATGGTGGCCGGACGTGGGACGACGCGTCGCGCCATGACGGGATCGAAAGGCTCGCGGGTCGGCTCGCCCACATCGGCGCGCTCGCGATCCGCGATGTAGCGCTGAGGATCTGCCCGGCGTGCGGCCTCGCTCGCGATCCCGAACGGATCGTCTACCAAGAGGAGGGAGGCGATACTCTCCTCGTTCGCTTCCCGTTCGCGTGGGGCGAGCGTACGGTGTCCGCACTAGTCTGGACCGACGCCGCGTGGCGCCTTCTCGGAACGAGCGCCCTCCTGGTCCATCCGGACCATTCGTACGTCGTCGCTCGGTATCGTCGCCGCGGTGCCGAGGAGCTCGTCCTGACCTCGAAGTCGTCGCTCCCACGAATACGGGCCTGGATGCCGGATTCCGAGTTCGAGGTGCTGGAGGAGCATCCCGGCCAGCACTGGGTCGGCACGTCCTACCAGCATCCGCTGCGCCACGAGTTCCCGGCCGGAAGCGGCCTCGATCCGCCGGCCGGAACGATCCTCGCGATCACTGACGTCACCGACACCGGAACGGGGATCGTTCCCCTCGTACCCGGCCACGGAGGCACCGACGCTGTCATCGCCGAACGGCTGAGCGTCCCGGGATGGCCGCTCATCACGCCCAAGGGGCGCTTCGACATCATGCTCGTCCACAAGTACGCCGGTCTCGACCTCGACAGCGGGAACGGGTTCGTGATCCGGGACCTTGCGGAGAGCGGGGCGATCTTCGCCCAGCTCCGCGTGCGTCGAGGGGTTCCTCACTGCGCTCGGTGCGGGACCGCCCTGATCTGGGCGCCCGGACGGGCGTGGTGCCTTGAACCCTCGCGGCTCCCGGCGGACCGACTCGCGCTCTACCGAACGTTCCTTCCGCACGACCGCCCGATCGAGCGCCTCGAGGCCGTGCCCTGGACGGTCAGCGAGCCGACGCCGAGCACGGATCCCTCCGCCATCGCCCTGCTCGAGTGCACGTCGTGCGACCGACTGGAGGCGGTGGGCGCATCGGGGGACCGGTGTCCGTGCGGGGGTCGGCGCCGGGCGGTCCGTCGTCGCCTGCTTCCGGGCTTCGGTGAAGCGGCCGCTGCGTGGGCGACGCTCGACCCGTTCCCTCCGGCCGACGCGGTGCGCCTGTACGTCAACGACCGACGGCGCGCCCCGAGCGTCGTCCACCACCTCGCGGCGATGAGCGGGATCACGGGCGTGATCCGGGACGTCCATCTCTCCGTCCTGCCGACCGCCCCCGAGCTCGATCTCTCCGCGCTCGTCGCCGAGCACGGGGCCGACGCGGTGCGCTCGGCGCTGGTCCGGGTGGGGGCAGGGGGAACTCCGAGCGGAACGTTCGTCGAGCGTTGCGCCCAGGAACGGCGGCGACTCGAGCGCTTCGCCGCGATCGGCCGTGCGGTCGCCGGGCGGATCGGCCCCGCGCTGCTCTCCGAGTACGCCCAGCCGATCACCGGCTTCGTCGGCGAACTCGATCCAGAGGACCGGGCCCTCCTGGCACGGTTCGAGCGAATGCGGGTCCAGTGCGCGGCGGCGTACGATCGGGGCGCCGCGGCCCTCGTGCACCGGTACCTGTTCCGCTTCCTCGAGAACGACCTCGTCACCTACCTCGCGTGGGTGGCCCCCCGACTGTCCGCTCCCGGGTCGCTGCCGACGAAGCGGTCGGCGCATCGCACGCTCCTCCACGTGCTCTCGTCGGCGACCGTGCTGCTGGCCCCGATCGCACCCCATACGGCCGACAGCGTGCATCGCAGCCTCGCCCGACCTCGGGCGAGCGTCTTCCAGGAAGCGGCTCCGGGCGTGGACCGCACGTTGCTCGATGACAACCGGGTCCGGGCCTGGGACCGGTGGGCCGGGGTCGCGCGGGCGATCGAGCGCTTCCGCCGTGCGCTCGGGGTTGGGCCCGAGGGGACGCTACCTGTGGCCGTCTTGGTCCTCCCGGACGACCCCGCGGGTGACGAGTACCGCGCGGACGCGTCGATCGTCGAGCGTCTCGCTCGCGTGCAGAAGGTCGAGGTGTACTCTCCGAGCACGCCCTGGCCCGGCCGCCGCCGTCAGGTCCGGCCGATCGAGGCGCAGATCCAGCGCGTCTACGCCTCGCAGGCCTCGCAGATCATCCACCTGCTGAAACGGATACCCGAGCGGAGATGGGGGGAGACCGTTCCCGCGGGCGGGTTCACGATGATGGTGAACGGTCAGCCTACCCAGATCCTCCCGACGATGCTCGAATGGCGGGAAACGATCCCCGAGCGGCTGATGCCGGTCGCTTGGCCCCTCGGCGAGCTGTACGTGGAGGTTCCCCCGGGCCGGGAGATGCCCGCCCGACGTCCTCCACCCCTCTCGCCCGACGCGTTCCGGGTCGTCGAACGGCTCGAACGCCGGTTGAAGCTCATCCCTTCGCCGGAGCCCTCGTCGCGGCCAGTCGCCATCGTCATCGCGACCGACCCGCTCGCCGAGGAGCTGCGGTCGGTGGCGCCGCCGCTGGCGGCGTACCTCGGCCTGAGCGAGCTTCGGGTCGCCGCGTCAGAGAGCGCGGCGCCGGGGCTCGGACGGATCTCGGGTCGCTCCCGCGCGGGAGCGCGGTGGACGGTCCGCGTGAGCGTTCCACCCACAGGTCCGCGGGCGCGAAAGGCTCGCGCGCCGAGCCACGCCGGGGGCCGGGTCCGTCCGGCGTACTCCCCCGACGACGTCGCGCCAACCATGACCGATTACTCGGACGAATCGATTCTCGCGCGCCGTGCGTCGGTCCGATCCCTCGTCCAAGAGCTCGACGATCTTCTCGGGGTCGCCGTGTTGGGGCCATCGAAGGTCGACGCTGCCTGGGAGCTCGGTCTGCACAGTCTTGACGACTTTCGTCAAGCCGACTGGGAGACCCTCGCCGCGATCCCGGGCTTCGGCCCGCCGGTCGCCTCCGCGCTCGTCACGCGACTCGGCGGCACCCTGCCTCCCCGCCCGCCGCGCACCCGAAGGGTCCGCGCGCCGCTGCCCGTCGAGGGCGAGCCGGCTTCGCGACGGTCGGAGGCGTCGTCGGCGCCATCCGCGTTCGCCGGCGGGGGGCCTCCCCGCTTGCCCGAGACCGTCCCCTACGCCGCCTCAGTCCCCTCGGACCGGCTCGAGGTTCGCTCCCCAGCTATGCCTCCGCCGGTGCCCGGGTCGATGCGACCGTCCCCGGCTGTTCCACCCGCTGGTGTGCCCGCGGCACCGCCGGCGAGTGGGCCGGCCCTCCCCGAAATGCCCGCTGCGATGGCGCCGGCGGTCCCTGCCGCCCGTCCATCGCCCGTCACCACGAGCGCCCTGCCCAGCGTTCCCGAAGCCTGGATCTCTCCGGAGGTCCCCGCTCCTCCTCCGGAGGCGGCCAACCAGGAAACGGCCGTCGCGGTACGGAGTCGCGAGGACTCACCCATCCAGCGCGCTCTCGAGCCCGAGACGCCCACGCTCGCGGCTCCCGCGAGCGCTATGGCAGAGGTCCCCGTGCCAGCAGGGGAAGGAACCTCGAGCTCCCCATCGCTCGCCCCTGAGCTGAACTCCATCTCGGGTCCCGAGGTGGCCGCTACTTCCGGAGAGGCGGCCGGGATCGCGGAAGGGGGACCTTCAGCTACGGCGGCCGAGCCGGTTCCCGAGACCGCACCCCTGCCCGAGGCGCCGCCGCTCTCCGAACCTGCGGCCCCCGAGCCGGAGTCGGCCAACGCCCCTGTGCCCGCACCCTCGACCTCGCCGCAGGAAGAGGTAGGCGGGGCCGAAGTGTTGCCCCTCGCTTCCGAGACGACGATCGAGCCAACCCCCCTGCAAGCCCCGCCTACAGCACCGCAAGCCGACGAGTCGAGCAAGGAGGCGGGCGTTCCCGCCGTCGCTCCTGCCGCACCCCCCGAACCGGGGCCCGTCACAGGGCCGCAGCCGCCTCAGATCGCGGGGCCGCCGATCGTCGTCCCGGCCCTTGCTGGACCCGTCGCTTCCTTGCCCGCCCTGACGCCCGGAACCCAACCTGCCGCTCTCGCTCCGTCTCCCCCACCGCCTGAGCCAGTCGTCCCGCCGCCGCCGCCGGAACCGGTGCTCTCACCGCCGCCCCCCGCGGCGGGCGTGGAGCTGGGCGTGGGTCCAAGGTACGTCGCGTCGCTCGAGCGGTTCCTCGAGGCCACCGCGGCCGGTCATCAAGGGATCTGCATCGTCCGGGATTCTCCGGAGCGCGTCCGTGCCTACGTCGGCTCCCGTCCGGTGGAGGTCCGATGGCTCACGAACATCGGGCGAGGCGCGACGCTGAAGCCCACGGACCTCGAAGGCCTCAGCGCGTTCGTCGCTCATGCCGCGTCGACGGGTCGCGTGACGGTGTTCTTCATCGAAGGCGTCGAGTACCTCGTCCGCCTGCACGGGCTCGAACGCGTCGTGGCCGAGATGGCGAAGATCGACGAGGTCGCCCGGGCGAACTCCGCGAGGGTCTGGATCCATCTCAACCCGGTGCTTCTCTCGCCCACCGAGCTCGACCGGTTCACGGCGACGTTCCCGGTCCCGAGCGCGGGCAACTGACGAACGGTGCAGACTCGCCCGAGAGACGGCGCACCTCGGCAAGAGAAAGATAGATAACCCAAGACGCGGCTCGGCCGCCGAATGACCGCACGTCGGCGGAGGGCGGGCGCCGGCTTTCGGCTCCGCTGGTTCGCGGGCCTGATCATCGGGATCCTCGCGGTCTCGGTCCTGGTCCCGGCGCTGAGTTCCGCCGCCTCGCCCGGTGGGTCGCCCGCGCAAGCCCAGCCTTCGGGGACGGGACCGGTGACGGCGACGGTCACCTGGGACGGACACAACATCGGCGACTATGGCACGGCGACCTCTGCCGCGACCATCTCGTTCAACGGCGTGGCCAACGTCCTCTACACCTGGACCTCCTCCGCCCCCGTCACGATCAACGACGCGCGCCTCGCGATCTACTACTTCGGGTTCGCCCTCGCGACGCGCGACGTGATCAACTCGGCCGCCGCCCCCACCACCTCCGGCTCGTTCACGATGAACTGGACGACCGGTTCGCTCCAGTACATCCTGGCGGGCAGCTATCGCCTCGTCGCCAGCCTGCTGGCCCCGAACGGGACGTCGATGTGGAGTCAGACGTTCTACGTGAACGTCGCCCCTCCGTACTACATCCTCGCGCTCTTGCCGATCGTCCTCATCCTGCTCGCGATCTGGGAGCTCTACAACGTCGCGACGTGCGGTAAGCAGGTCTACGCCGGAAAGCGGCCGCCCGAGGCCGCGAAGGGCGGGGCGGAGGAGGAAGCCGCCGGAGGAGCGCCGTCGGCTCCACCGGAGGAAGCGACCACGGAGGGAGGTCCGGGGACGGGCGAGGGAACCGAGCCGGACGCTTCGACCGGGGCTCCCCCATCGGAAGGAGGAAGCACGTGAGCGCGACAGGCTCGGGCGCGGGGTCCGGCGTCGTGTTCGGGATCGTCGTGGTACTCCTGGCCCAGCAGTTGGGGTACCTCAGTCTGAGCGACCTCGTGCCCGCGATCGAGTACGTGATCATCGGGGCGATCGTTGGCGGCGTGGTCTTCGGCGTCATCGGATGGGCTCTCGGACGCCGATACATGCGGCGTCACCCGATGCCTCCCACCGAGTGGAAGGGGACCGGCGGGCAGTCCCAGTAGCGTCGACCGGCTCCGGCGCCCGGAATCCGGTGGACCCCACTCCCGAGCACGATTACGATTAAGTGGGGGTAACCACCTGCATCACTCGTGATTTCCGCCGGACGGCTCTATTCTGAGTCCGGCTGGGACGACGGCGATGGTCGTCCCGGTCGACGAAGCCGGAGGGTGGTCGAGGGGTCGGCGTCGAGCCCGCGGGCCCAGGCCCCGGGAGTGGAGCCCTGACCGCTCTTCCTCCCTCCGGTGACGGCGCCGCGCCGGCGGAAGAAGTCCCGTCGGCGCCGGGGAGTGCGCCGGTCCGAGTTCCCCCTCCTCCGACGCGGTCCCGATGGTTCGTCGCACGGTACGGCCGGCCGATCGTGCTCGTTCTGTTCGTCCTCGGGTTCGTCCTGAGCCTCGTCGCCGTCGCGACGCCCTGGTGGTCGTACGCGGATTCGTCCCACAACGAGAGCGAGACGGTGAACTTCCTCGTCGGATCGACGTACTCCGTGACCTGCTCCGGTTCCGGCTGCGGAGCGTTCGCCGCGGGCTCGTTCTCCTACAGCATCTTCGGGGGAAGCATCGGGAGCATGTACGGCGCCCTCGAGGCGCTCGCGGCCTTCGCCGCCGTCGCAGCGGCGCTGGCAGCGATCTTCGGCTGCTGGGGGGTCTTCCGGCGGACCGACCGGGGACTGCGCCCGGTCCTGACCGTGCTCCTCGTGCTCGTCGCCAGCGGTCTCCTGTTCGCCAGCACGCTCTGGATCGCGTCGGCGCAGCCGGGAGCGTTCGGCAGCAGCGTGTCGTTCGCGGGGACCACTCCCGGAGGGCTCACGCCGCTGAACGCCTTCTGGGGCTCGTCGTCGTCGGGGGGCTCGTCGGCGACCTGGGGTGCCGGAGTCGGTTGGTATTGCGCATTCTTCGCCGGCCTCATCCTCCTCGTCGACCTCTTCGCGCTCCTATTGTTGAACCGGAGCCGGATCCCTCGAGCCGTGGTGGTGCGGGGAGAGCTGCCGAGGGTCGCCATGAACCCGAACGTGTACATCCCGACCCCGGGAGTGGCGCCGCTTCCCGCCCAGCACGGGTACACGGCTCCACCGCCGGCCGAGACGGCCGTACCGAACGCGTCGCCGGTCGCGGTCCCCTCGACACCGCCGCCCGCCGCGACCGTCGCCTGCCCCGCGTGCGGGTACCAGAACTCCGCGCGGTCCAAGACCTGCTCGTACTGCCAGCGACCGCTCCGCTGAAGGGCCGGGCCCCGCCTCGGGCTCAGGACGCCGGGGTCGACGCGTCGCCGGCGCGGCGCGCGTCGATCCACGCGCGCACCCGTTCCTCGAGCACGCCGAGCGGGATCCCGCCTTCGCCGAGCACCGTATCGTGGAAGCCTCGCTCGTCGAATCGCTCGCCGAGCGCCTTCTCGGCGAGTGTGCGGAGCTCCCGGATCTTGAGCTGGCCCATCTTGTACGCCAGCGCCTGCGACGGGATGACGATGTACCGGTCGACCTCCACGGCGATATCGAGGTCGGTCATCCCCGTGTGCTCCCGGAAGAACTCGATCGCCCGATCCCGGCTCCACCCGAGCACGTGGAGGCCCGTGTCGACGACGAGACGGACCGACCGCCACATGTCGAAGTCGATCGAGCCCGCGCGGGAGTACGGGTCCTTGTAGAGCCCGAGCTCCTCGCCGAGGCTCTCCGCATACAGGCCCCAGCCCTCGACGAAGGCCGTCTCGCCGCTGTGCTTGCGGAACTCGGGGACCCCCTCGAGCTCCGCCGCGAGGGCGATCTGGAGATGATGGCCGGGCACGGCCTCGTGAAGGGTGAGCGCTTCCATCCGCCACCGCGGGCGCGTCCCGAACCGGTAGGTGTTCGCATAGAACATCCCGGGTCGCCCCGACTCCGGCGCGCCGGGAAGGTAGTACGCGCTGGGGCTGCTCGGCGCGGCGAAGTCGGGCACCGGGAGCACCCCGTAGGGAAGCCGAGGCAGCCGACCGAACCGGTGGGCGAGCTCCGGATCGATCCGCTTCGCGATCACCCGGAACCCGTCGACGAGCTCCTCGGCCGTCCGGCTGAAGAACTGGGGGTCGGAGCGCAGGAACTGGTGGAACTCCGCCAGCGTCCCGGTGAACCCCGTTGCCCGCAGCAGCGTCTGCATCGCTTCCCGATTGCGTCGAACCTCGGCCAGGCCGATCTCGTGGATCGCTTCCGGCGTGAGGTCGAGGGTCGTGGTCCAGCGGACGTGGTGGAGGTACGCTGCTCGGCCGTCGGGGAGGTCGGACGCCGCGACGGTCTCACGGGCAGAGGGAAGGTACTGGTCCACCAGGAAACGATGGAGCCTCACCACCGCCGGACGGATGCCCTGCGCGTACGCCCCACGCACCTCCTCGAGCAGCCGGCTTCGATCGGCTGCCGCGAGCGCGGCCGGGAGCTCGCGAAAGGGTTCCCAGAGCGGGCTCGTTATGATGTCCTCGGGCGCGAGCCCCGCCACCTGGTCCGGTAGGCCGCGGATGGCGATCCTCGGCGGCACGTAGCCCGCGTCGCGGCCCCGCTCCAGCAGCCGAAGGTTCTGGTCGAGGGCGACCGGGAGCGCGCGCAGTCGCCGAACGATCGCTTCGAGATCGGC
>JASHQN010000150.1 GCA_030039135.1 Thermoplasmata archaeon
TCCCGCGCGATGCGGGTGAGTCGAGCCGGTTCGGCCCCAAGGGCCGGGGCTACCGCCACGATCTCGTCGGGGACAAATCCCGCCGACTCAAGGCGCGGGGCGAGTTCGGTCGGGGCGAAGCGGCGGAATTCCCCGGCGTGCCGCCGGCGCGCCGGAACCGCTTCGAAGCCTTCTCGGCGCACGCGCGTCGTCACGAGCGCGATCGGGGCCCGGAGGGCCCGTGCGGTTGCTCCTTCCGGGAGGCGACGAAGGTACCGGCTCCGCTCTCCGGAGCCGGGCGCGATCTCGATCAACACGATCCCAGCCGGGGCGACGAGCTCCATGACCCGGTCGAACAGGCGGGAGGCCTCCTCGCCCGAGAAGCCGAGAATGTTTCCCATCGCGCTGACGAGCTCGAACCGCCCGGGGGTGAGCGGAGGTCGGACCGCGTCACCCCGAATCCGGTCGGGGGGCGCGGGCGAGCCGGGGCCGGCGGGCCAGCGATCGGCGAGAAGCTCGAGCATCGACCGCCCGATGTCGAGGACGGCGAGGCGCGTGCCGTGGGGTTTGGCGAGCTCCGCGGCCATCCGCCCCGGGCCGCCCCCGATCTCGATCGCCCATCCCCGAGCGGGAAGGTGGCGGCGGATGAATCGCGCGCGGAGCTCGAAGAAGAGATCGCGCTGCGCCGTGCCCTCGTACCGCGCCCACTCCCGCTCCGCACGGTAGCGGTCGTTGTCGCGAAAGCGGCTCTTGGACGTCGGATGCGTGTCTCGGCCTCTCGGATCCACGGCAGGGTCACCGGTCCTGCCGGGATATGCGTTCCCGCTTCCCGTCTGGCGGAGCCTTTTATAGTTCCCTTCCCCAAGAGGCCCGAAGCCGGCGATGCCGTCTCCTTGCGCACTCTCTACGACAGCGATCCGGTTGCCCCGTGCGGGTGAGAGCGCGGTTGGCGGCCGGCCGGCGGGCGGCCGGGGGCGGACCTCGGGTGGACGTTCGCGGTCGAGGGTGCAACAGATTCGCAAGATGAGGTTCACGTGACCGGCGAACCCCCCGTTGCGCCGGTGACCAACGAGCGCTACGGGCCCCTAGTGCATCGATCGGTCCGGCACGGTGCGATCCTCTGGATCGTGGGGGTCATCGTATTCATCATCGGGATGATCATCACGCAGCTGGGGTACTCCGGTACTCCGTCGTACAGCCTCCTCAACAACTACATCAGCGACCTCGGCGCGATCAACTGCGGCTACTACCACCACAACAACCTCTACGTCTGCTCTCCCTGGCACCTCGTGTTCAACGTCTCGATCGTCGTGATGGGTCTCCTTCTGATTGCCGGGACGATCCTCGTCCGGACCGGCTTTCCGGCGCGCGGGACACGGACCCTCGGTCTCGCGATGCTCGTGGTCGCCGGAATCGGTGCGATCGGGGTCGGGCTCTCACCGGAAGATTACAACCTGACCGTCCACACGCTCTCGGCCGCGACCGCGTTCATCGTGGGGAACCTCGCGCTCGTCGTCCTCGCGTTCGCGATGTTCCGCGATACCCGGTGGGACGGTTATCGCGCGTACACGCTCTTCTCGGGGCTCATCGGCTTCATCGCCTTCATCCTGTTCTACGTCAAGGTCTGGGGGCCGCTCGGGGTCGGCGGCATGGAACGGCTCATCGTCGCTCCGATCCTGCTCTGGGCCCTCCTCGCAGGGATCCACCTCGCCCGGATCCCCACATTCGCGCCCGCCGGGCTGCGAGGGGTCCGTAGCTAGCAGACGAGGGCGGAGTTCCGGACGAGCTCGGGGTCGTCGAGCTCGAACCGCTCGCCGCAGTCGAGGCATTCGACGTAGCAGTGCACATCGCCGCTCGTGGGCTCGCTGAGCCGCCCCCGACACCGCGGGCACGCGCGGCCGACCTCGCGCTCGGCCACCGTCGGCCCTCCGCCGGAGGTGGAACGGGTTAGGGCGGCTCCGGCTAAGCGTCCTTGCCGAACGCTTTGATGTCCTCGGGTCCGGCCTGCTTCTGGACCGGTCCGGCTCCCTGAACCTGGACGCGGATCTGCTCGACGACCTCGGGGTTGGCGAGCGTCGTGATGTCCCCGTAATCCATTCGGTTCGAGATCGAGGCGAGCACACGGCGCATGATCTTCCCCGATCGGGTCTTCGGCATGTCGGGAACGATGCGGACGGTCCTCGGCCGCGCGATCTTGCCGATGACCGTCTCGACGGCCTTGCCGATCTTCTCCTCCATCGCCTTGTCGGCCTTCACTCCCGGCTTGAGCGCGATGTAGACCTCGGGGACGCGGCCCTTCTCGGGGTCGACGACCGGGACGACCGCCGCTTCTGCGACCTCGGGGACGGTAAGGCACGCCGACTCGATCTCCTTCGTGCCGAGGCGGTGGCCCGCGACGTTGATCACGTCGTCGACGCGCCCGAGGATGCGGATGTAGCCGTCCGGCGCCCAGACCGCACCGTCGCCGGCGAAGTACGGCCAGTCGTGCCAGTCCGTGCTCGTCTTGTTCTTGTTGTACTTCGCATAGTAGGTCTTGACGAACCGGTCCGGGTCGCCCCAGATCGTCTGGAACATCCCCGGCCACGGATTGCGGATGCAGATGTTGCCCGCCTTCCCGGCTCCCACCGGGATCTCCTTGCCTTGCTCATCGTAGATGATCGGGTAGATGCCCGGCATCGGGGGTCCCGTGCTCCCCGGCTTCATCGCGTCGATCGCCGGCTTGGTCGAGCAGAGGAAACCTCCGTTCTCCGTCTGCCACCATGTGTCGGTGATCGCTGCCTCGCCCCGGCCGACGACGTCGTAGTACCACTTCCACGCCTCGGGTTCGATCGGCTCGCCGACCGTCGTCATACACTTGAACGAGTAGTGGTACTTCTTCGGCTCATCGGGGCCCAGTTTTCGCAGGGCCCGGATCGCCGTCGGCGACGTGTGGAAGATGTTCACCCCGAGCCGCTCGGCGATCCGCCAGGGTCGGCCCGCGTCCGGGTAGGTGGGGACCCCCTCGTACATCACGGTCGTCGCCGCCAGAGCGAGCGGCCCGTAGACGATGTACGAGTGACCGGTGATCCAGCCGATGTCGGCCATACACCAGTAGACGTCCGTCGTGTGGATGTCCTGGATGTACTTCGACGTACCCGTCACGTAGGCGAGGTAACCGCCGGTCGAGTGCTGGCAGCCCTTCGGCTTGCCCGTTGACCCGCTCGTGTACATGAGGAACAGCGGGTCTTCCGCCGGCATCGACACCGGCTCGACCCGCGCTCCGGCGAACGTCTTCAACAGATCGTTCACGACGAAGTCCCGTCCCGCCACGAGAGGGGTCGGCGAGGAGTACTTGTCACGGTGCCGCTGCCAGATGAGGACCTTCTCGACCGTCGTCCCCTCGTCCGCCGCCTTCTTCACCGCGATGTCGGCGTTGACCTTGTGGTCGAGCAGCTTGCCGCTGCGGTAGTAACCGTCCATGGTGATGAGGACACGGCTTGCGCTGTCGACGATACGAGCCCCGCACGCCTCACCGCTGAACCCGCCGAAGACGACCGAATGGATCACCCCGAGGCGCGCGCAAGCGAGCATCGTAACCGGGAGCTCGGCGACCATCGGCATGTGGATCGTCACGCGGTCTCCTTTCTTGAGACCGCAATGGTCGCGCAGGAGCGCGGCCATCTCATTGACCCGGTTGTAAAGATCTTGGAAGGTGATCACGACGGTCGGCTCGTCCTCGGGCTCCGGGACCCAGAGAATCGCTGCCTTGTTCCGGTGCTTCTCGAGGTGGCGATCGACGCAGTTCTTGCTGACATTGATCCGTCCCCCGACGAACCACTTCCAGAACGGAGCCTTGCTCGTGTCGAGCGTCGTGTGCCAGTACTTGTCCCACGTCAAGAGGTCCGCGTACTCGCGGAAGCACTCGGGAAAGTTCTTCTCGGAGAATCGCTCGGTGACCGCCGGGTCCGTCAGATTCGCCTGACCGATGAACTTCGGACCGGGATAGTAGAGCGCCTCTTCCTTCCAGTGGACGGCGATCTCGGCCTCGGACAGCCGTACTTCTTCCTCACGCATCTCTCGGCCGCGGGCTTCCGCCATGTTGAGAACACCCTCGGGAGCGCCCAAGAATGGGGGGGTTATACGGGTTACTCTTTCGCACGCCACGGCGTCGCAGTCCTAGAATCGGAGGGCGCGGAATCGCCGTCTCCGACGTATATCCTTGGGGGCAACCGGCCCCTCGGGCGGCAAGGGTTCCCTTTTAGAGCTCCCTTCTCTTTCGTTCCTCCTCGGAACTCCATGGGCGGTACGGGGACGTCGCCCGGACGGCCGGAAAAGACCGTGCACCTCAGGATCGATCCCAATGACGAATCCACCACGCTCGAAGAGGTCCTCACACGCATTGCGGAGCTCCAGCGAAAGCACCCGGACCGCGAGGTCTTCTTCGACGGGGACGAGTACGCGATCTGCTCGCGACCGAAGCGCGCCCGGGCTGCCGCCGCCCATTAACGGGTCCCTCATCGGGCGCCCTCTCTTCGTCCTCAACCTCAAGGTCTACCCCGGGTCCCTCGGCGCAAACGCCGTACGGCTCGCGCGCGTGCTCGAAGAGCTCGCAGGGTCCACGGGCGTCGCCGTCGCGATCGCCCCGGCCACTCCGGACCTAGCTCAGGTCGCCGGGTCGGTGTCGATCCCGGTCCTCGCGCAGCACGTCGACACGGTGCCGCCCGGCGCCGAGACCGGCTTCGTTCCGCCGGAAGCGGTCGCCGAATCCGGAGGGCGCGGTAGCCTCGTCAACCATTCGGAGCACCCCCTGCCCCCCGCGCGCGTGGGCGAGACGGTGCGACGGCTCGCCGCGCTGCATCTCACGTCCGTCGTCTGCGCGAAAGACGTTCGGACGGCCGGGCGCCTCGCCTCCTTCCGTCCTCCGTACCTCGCGGTCGAGCCCCCCGAGCTCATCGGCGGGGACCGCGCCGTTTCCACCGCGAAGCCCGAGGTGGTCCGGGGCTCGGTCGATGCCGCCCAGGCCGTCTCGCCGGCCACGGTCGTCCTCTGCGGGGCCGGCGTTCACGACCGGCGGGACGTATCGCGCGCCCTCGAGCTGGGCGCGGGGGGGGTGCTCGTCTCGA
>JASHQN010000151.1 GCA_030039135.1 Thermoplasmata archaeon
TTTGTAGCCCGGAGTGCTTACCCCCGTCATGCCGACGTACATCGTCCTTGGGAGACTTACGGCGGACAGCAAGAAGGACCCCGCGAACTCGATCAAAGCACGCGACCAGCTATTCGGCGAGTTTCAAAAGAAGGGGATGAAGATCACCGCGTACGCGACGCTGGGCCCGTACGACATTGTGAACGTTATCGAGGCACCCACCGAGGAGATGATGCTGAAATTCCTCGTGACGGCGGGTCGACAGGGCTTCGTCGACACCGTGACGATGCGAGCGTTCGGGACACCCGAGTCGGATAAGATCCGCACTGGCTAGACGAAGTCGGTGCTCCGCCCGAGTGCAACCTCCGTTGCATTCGTGGACCACTGACTTGGGTGCTGTGGACCCCGTACCCGAGTGGCCTGTCGTGGAGATTGTAGTTCTGATGTGAGGTGGGCAACTGGCCGAATCGTGATTCCGGCCCGCGAATTGTTATGGAAGGAGCGCTTTTGGGGACGCCTAAAATGGACGAGTCTCGATACTCGCTCCGCGTCTTCCGAGAGACGGACTTCGACGCCCTCGCGGCGATCCAAAGCGCGGTCGCGCCCGATGAGCCGGTATCATCCGAGTCGCTTCGACACATGATCGAGGCATTCCGCCAAACCGCCAATCCTCACGAGATTGTGGTCGAAGATCGCCGGTCCGGTGAGGTAGTGGCGACCGCAGCGATTTTCGACCTACTGGAGGAGAGCGATCCGAAGACGCAAGGGATTTTGATCAACGTCCTCCCCAGCCGGCAACACCAGGGAATCGGTTCCTACATGTACGAGATTCTTCTCGCGAAAGCAAAGGAGCGGGGGGCGTCCAGGCTCCAGTGCAACGTTCGTGACGATTCAGCGGCAGGGCGGGTCTTCGTAGCGAAGCGTGACTTCCGGGAGCGCCGAAGACGCTGGCGATCGAGGTTGGAAGTCGCTTCGGGGGATACCTCCCAGCTCGCGTCGTTGGTTCGGACACTGGCGTCGGGCGGTATCGAGATCACTACTCTATCTCACGAGGGAGTGAACGACCTACAGGTTCTCAAGCGGATTCACGATCTTGACGTGGTCACCGGAAAAGACGTGCCGCGGAACGGAGCCTACAGGCCTTTCTCGTTCGAACTGTTCCGGCGAGTCTACCTAGAGGGCGAGAACTTCCTTCCTGGCGCTTGGTTCCTTGCGAGGGAGGGGAATCAGTACGTCGGCGTCTCCTCAGGCGCGCGAGAGCCCGCCCAGCCGCACGTGCTTCAGCAGTACTTTACTGGGGTTCGGCCCGAATTCCGACGGAGGAAGGTCGCGTTGACCCTCAAGCTGATGCTCATCGACTTCGCAAAGCGGAATGGTTACGCCCGCATCGAGACTACGAACGACTCGCTAAACGCGCCGATGTGGACTCTCAACAGAGGACTCGGGTTCCAGAAAGTGCGCGAGGTGATCCAGCTCGAGTGTGACCTCGGGGAGGTTACCGGGGAGCGAGGCCCCGGTGCCTCACGGGCGGAACCCCTCCGGTCAAGATAGTACCGACGTTCCGTCGCGAGGTCTTCTTGTTCGTCGAGAGACCTAGGAAAGATGGGCCTAGTCTAACGGAAGCGGCTTCCGAGGCGTAGGGATTCGATTTGAATGCTTTCAGGATTGACAAAGGACTGGTCCACTCTTCTGAAGTGAGTCTACGTTGGGGTGAGTCGCGCCCTGTACCCCCCTGTCGAGTGCCGCGGTAAATATCGGCACGGGATGACCGCCGCGATGACCCGCGCCGACCCCAGAGGTAGCCTGGAACGACTGACGATTGTGCTCGCTCAGTGGTGCCCCCATTGCGTGCCGTTGTCGGTGAAGAACGGGAAGCGGCTCGCCCACGAGCTCGGCATTCCGCTACGGATCCTAGACATCGATCGCAAGACGCAGATCCAGGAGGCCGATCGGCTGGTCCGCGAGCACGGGGACAACGTGCCTGACTACCTCATTCCCCAAGTGTTCCTCGAGCGATCGGACGGATCGGTCCAGCACCTCCTCACGGGCTTCTCAGAGCAGGTGCCGCGCACAGCACAGGCGTGGCGCGACCTCTTCGCCAGCGAGTGGCTGAGGACGGTTCGTTCGGAGGCGCGGCCCTGAAGCGCGTTCCCCAGTGGCCCCCGGCCCTGCGGGCCGCCCTGAAGTCTCCCGGTGGGAGATGCTATCGCCACTGCGACCGGCCGATTCGTGTGCATCGGGTCCCGAGCTCGCTGCCCGGGCAGTGGGAGATCCGGTCCTGCCCCGCGGGTGTGGTGTCCGTTACCTCCTACGCAGAGTGGACCCGAAGAGATCCCGTGGCCAGGGCCCGACGGACTCTCGCGCGCTGGGTTCGGCCGCGCTCGCTACTCCGCTCCTGGGATCTTCGGACCGCGACCCGGCACGGACCCGAGCTCGGTCGACCGGCGGAGCGAGCGATGGAACGCGTAACCCCGAGGAAGCCCGTGCGCGTGGTGTATTGGAGAGTCTATCCGTTTCGCACCCGCGACGGCGCGGAGTGTCGTCTCTACGTCTGCCTTCGTCACTCTCGCGTCGGTCCAGTATTCTTCGCCGCTTCGCCGACGGACC
>JASHQN010000015.1 GCA_030039135.1 Thermoplasmata archaeon
CGCGGTGCCATAGGGCGGCGCCGGGCCCGTCGGGGGCGGCGCTGGGGCCGGCGCCATCGGGGGCGGGGCCCCGTAGGCCGGAGGCATCTGGCCCGGCTGCTGCCGCGAGGCGGTGATCAGCGGGTCGAACTTGATGTAGGCAATCAGGAGGATGATGCCGAGCAAGATCCCGAAGATGAAGCCGAGGATCATCCAGATCAGGGTCTGGGACTTCGCGGCCTCGTACTGGTGCGCGTTGACCTTGTCCTCGATCGACCTCATCTGCATGTAGACGAGGACGGCGACGACCCCGGCGATGACGAGCCAGATCGCCGGAATCAGCGCGCTAGCGACCGCGCTACCGCAGTAGGGGTCGTAGCCGATGTAGGTCGAACAGACGCTCGCGAGGTAGGCGACGAACGCGGCGTACGCGATGCCACCGAGAAGGATGATGATCCCGAAGATGATCGCAAGGATCCGCGCGATGTGAAGCATCGAGCGGATCGTCTGGGCTTCGGGTGGCTCGGGTGCTTGACCGTACATGGTATCTCGGCACCACCTCTCAATTGGTCGCCGGCCCACCCACCGGACCGGTACATAAACCTGTCTCAAATTGGCCGACGGGCCCCGCGAGCCAAGAGCCCTTGCTCCGTCCCCGAGGGTGGGGGCCTACAGCAGCATCGCGCGGCGGACGCAGTCGTCGATGATCTGCTCGGCGTCCACCCGCTCCTCTTCTTGGACGATCTGGAGGAGATTCGAGCGGGTCGCCGGACGATCCGGCACCGCCTGGCAGCACACCCCCGGACGGGTCGAGATCCCGTAGGTACCGATCGCTTTGGCCACCGCTTCGATCTCCGACTTGTCGAAGCCGATCAGCGGGCGGACGATGGGCAGGCGAACGGCGGCCGTGGCGTTGTGCATGTTGGACAGCGTCTGGGATGCGACCTGCCCGAGCGCTTCGCCCGTCACGAGGAACGTCGCCCCTTCGCGCTCCGCGATCCGTTCCGCCGAGCGCCACATGAACCGGCGACAGAGCACGCAGCCCACGTGGCGATCGGTGTTGCGCATGAGCGTCGTCTGCGTGGAACCGTGAGGGATCACGTAGAGCGGTATCGGCTGACCGTACTGGGCGCGAAGGAGGGCCAGGTGGTCAACGACCTTCTCGAGCGGAGAGTCGTCGGTGAAGGGGCGATTGTCCATGTGGACCGCCATCATCTCGTGGCCCTGGCGGAGCATCAGATGGAGCGCGACGGGCGAATCGATGCCCCCGCTCATCAGCATCACACCGCGGCTCATCGCACGGGCGTAGCGATGCCACCCTATTTACCCCCTGGCCGGGACCTCGGGTGCCTGGCCCGAACTCCGCGTGGGCGGAGGTAAATACCGAACGGCGGTCCGCGCCCCGTGCCCGAACCGTCGTCGGCTGCCCAACTCTACGTACGGGAGGAAGGGGAGGGCCCTGTCGTCCTCCTGCTCCACATGGTCGGCGGCAACCACACCGTATGGAACGGACAGATCCCTTCGCTGGCCAAAGAGTTCCGAGTACTAGCGCCCGACCTCCGAGGTCACGGACGGACGCCCGCCCCCTCGGGATCCGAGTACACCTTCCCTGAGCTCGAGGCGGACATCCTCGCGCTTCTCGACAAGAAAGGTATCGATTCGGCCTACGTGGTGGGCCTCTCGGGGGGAGCCCTGCTGGCCCTGCGGTTCGCGCTCGACCATCCGCAGCGCGTCCGCGGGCTCGTGGTAATCAGCGGCGCCGCGTACGCGGACAACCACACGCGGGCGATCGCCCAACGCTGGTCCGAGACCCTCGCGAAGCAAGGCCCGGATGCGTTCGCCTTGAGGCTCTTGAAGGATCTCTACTACCCCGACTGGATCGAAGAGCATCTCGACTTTGCCGACGCAGTGCGGGCCAACGCGAAGCGGCAGGATTTCCGGCCGGCGGAGCGCTGGGCGGTCTCGATGGAGAAGTTCGACGAGAGGAACCGCATCGCCGGCCTGCGGGTCCCGACCCTCATCGTTCAAGCGATGGACGACCAGGTCGTGGACGCGTCGCACGGCCGGATCCTCCGACAGTCGATCCCGGAGTCGCAGATCCGCATCCTCGCCGAGACCGGCCACATGATCCCGCTCGAGCGTCCGTCGGAGACGGTCGAGGCGATCGCCGGGTTCGTTCGCGCGACCGAGGCCAAAAGATCGGCTCCGGCCCGCTCGGAAGGGTAGCGTCTCCGCCGGAGTTATGAGCCTCGCCGCGACTGTCAGGCCGATGGCCGATCTTCCCGTCGGCGTGGCGGAAAAGCTCGCCCGTATCGAGGGGGAATCGGAGGCACTTCCCAGCTCCCTTGCGCCCCTCGAGACGCGGCTCGGACCCCGCGCCGAAAACCCCTCGGCACGGACTGCGGCCCGAGCGGGCGTCGGGGAGGACCGGCAGGCGTGACCGTGCCGGGCTCGGACAGCCCACCCGCCGGACTCGGACCGTCCACGGTCGAGGAGCTCCTCCAGCGATTCCCGGCCGACGTGCCTCCGATCGGGACCGCGGGAGCCGCGGTCACCATCGTGCTCCGGGACGGCGACCACGAGGTCGAGGTACTGCTCATCGAGCGGACCGAGCGACTCACCGACCCCGCTTCCGGCCAGGTCGGACTGCCCGGCGGCCACGTGGACGATGGGGATGGGTCGCTGGTCCGCACGGCGCTGAGAGAGCTGCGAGAGGAGGTGGGGCTCGGGGAAACCGATCTCGCCGGCGAGCTCCGGTACGTGGAGACCAAGCACGCCGAGCGGTTCGGGTTGAACGTCGCTGTCTTCGCGGGGTGCCTCGCGCCGAGGGGTCTCGCGCCCACGCCGTCGAGCCAGGACGAGGTCGCGACCGTTTTCTGGCTGCCCCGATCCGCGCTGAACACCACGGTCCGCGTCCACCGCGAGACTCCCCTCGGGCTGCTCGAAGTACCCGCTACCGTTTACGCGGGCCACATCCTCTGGGGGTTCACCCGCCGAGTGCTCCGAGATTTCTGTGGCCTTCCACCCGAGGACCCGTCGATGGGCCCCGCATTCATCCCCCGGACCCGAGAGACTCCGCCGAGCTCGGAAACGGGAACTCCCGAGTAGCTGCGTCGCTCGCCTCTCGGCCGCGTTCGACGGCGGAGATGCCCGGCTCATGTTCACCGCAATCTACATAATACGTGTTGACATCTGTGAACATGATGTCGACCGCGAACATCGACCTAGCCCTGGCGACCCGCCTTGAGCGGCTTACCGGTGAAGACGCCGCGTGCTGCGTTCCCGAGTACCAGGATCTCGCTCGAAAGGTGGGGGCTTCGAGCCGCTTCCCTCAGGCGCTACGGCGCGCCCGTGCTCTCGCGGACCCCCACCGCCTTCTCGCCGTCGCGCTCCTCAAACGTCGGAAAGAGCTCTGCGCGTGCGAGATTCAGGCGGCTACGGGTCTCACCCACGCGACGGTCAGCCACCACATGGGGATCCTCGTCAAGGCCGGAATCGTGCGATCCCGCCGTCAGGGCAAGTGGATGTACTATCAGCTGAGCGGGTCCGCCGAGGTCGGAGTGCCATGACCGCGGGTGCGTCGAGCGCGGTCCCCGATGAAACTCGTCGAGAACACGTCCGCGCGCGGTACGCGGCCATGGCTTCCGGCGCGGGCTGCTGCACACCCGGCGGGGCTCCCAGCGCGTGTTGCTCGGGAGGCACCGTGCGCTCACCGTCCGGCTCGGCCTCTGTCGCGACCCAGCTCGGCTACACCGCGAAGGAACTGTCGGAGCTCCCCGAGGGCGCCGATCTCGGGCTAGGTTGTGGCAATCCGACGGCGATCCTTGCGCTCCGACCACGCGAGTCGGTGCTGGATCTCGGCAGCGGCGCGGGGATCGACTGCTTCCTAGCTGCCCAGAAGGTCGGTCCTACCGGTCGAGTGATCGGCGTCGACATGACCCCAGAGATGGTCCGCCGGGCGCGGACGAACGCCGTGGCGGGAGGCTACTCGAACGTCGAGTTCCGTCTCGGCGAGATCGAGCACTTGCCCGTGGCCGATCGGAGCATCGACGTCGTGATCTCGAACTGCGTGGTCAACCTCGCGCCCGACAAGTCGAGGGTGTACCGCGAGGCGTTCCGTGTCCTTCGCCCGGGGGGCCGCCTTTCGATCTCGGACGTGGTGGCGACGCGGCCCCTCACCGAGCGGGAACGTGACGACGACTCCCTCTGGTCGTCCTGTTCGTCCGGGGCGATCTCGGTCCGAGAAATGGGACGCGCCCTTCGGAAGGCCGGATTCTCTCGGGTGAGGATCCGGTTACGGAAGGCGGTCAGCCGCGCCACGTCGCTTCGCGGTCCGGCGTCGATCGGGGTCGTTCCGGCGGATGTTGGCGCCCTCCGGCCCGAAAGGGGTGGGGCCTAATGCCGGAGAAGCAGGTGCTGTTCATCTGCATCGAAAACGCCTGCCGTTCGCTCATGGCGGAATCCATGTTCAACTCGAATCCGCCACCGGGATGGAAGGCGGCCTCGGCGGGCACCGCCCCCGCCCCGGTCCCGAATCCGAGGACCGAGGTCATGCTGAACGAGATCGGACTCGCCCTGCCTCCGCACCCCCCTCAACAGCTATCGGACGCGATGGTGAGCGCCTCGGTCGTCCGTGTCACGATGGGGTGTCTCGACGACGTGAGCTGTCCGGCGCGACTCAAGACCGTCGAGGTCGTCGACTGGGGCTTGCCCGACCCCGCTAAGCTCGACGACGCGGGATTCCGCCGAGTGCGCGACGAGCTCCGGCGACGGGTCGAACGGCTCCGCTTGGAGCTCATCCTCGGAGATCGGCGCGTCGCCGCGCTCACCGCCGGGGCCTCCGACGGCGCGTGACCCCTCCGCTTCTCGTCCGGTGCGCCGCCGAGGTCTGCGGCACCGCCCTCCTGGTCGGTCTGGGCACCGGCGCGATCGTCGGGGGTGCCGACGTAGGCGGCGTTCCGCAGTGGGTCCTTGCCGTCGCGTGGTTCTTCGCGGTCCTGATCCCGATCCTGGCGTTCGCGTTCGTGAGCGGCTCCCACATCAACCCGGCCGTTACCTTGGCGCTGGTGACGTCCCGTGGGTTCGCGCCGAGGGACGCCCTACCCTACATCGCCGCCCAGGTCGCCGGAGCGTTCGCGGGGAGCGTCGTGGTCGCAGCGGTTCTGGGCACCGCGGACCACCTGGGGGCAACGCTCCCTCATCACATCGGGCTCACCGGGGTCTTCCTCCTTGAGTACTTTTTCACACTGTGCCTCATCCTTGGCGTTCTCTTTCTGACCCGCCCTCGGGAGATCGTCCGACGATGGGAGCTCCTGCTGCCGCCGGCGACGGTCGCGATCGCCACGTTCGTTATCGGTCCATGGACCGGGAGCTCGCTGAATCCCGCGCGCACGCTCGCACCGGACGTGCTCGCCGGCGTCTACACGGGGATCG
>JASHQN010000152.1 GCA_030039135.1 Thermoplasmata archaeon
CTCCTCGTCGGCACGATCGCGACGTTCGTCGCCGGCCGCTGGGCACGGTGGGCGGCCCTCGCGACCTCGGCGGTCTTCCTCGCCGAGGTCGGAGTGCTGTTCCTGGGCTACCCGGGATGGCCGGGATACTCGAGCGCGCTCGTCCCGGGGTTCTCCTATTCAGAGTCCTACAATTGGATCCACCTCGGCTGGCTCACGATCAACTACACGGTCGGGGTCGACGGGATCTCGCTCGTCCTGATCCTGCTCACCGCGATCCTCCAGATCGCGACGGTCGTCTACTCCTGGGGCGAGACCCACCGGCCGGGGGGATACTTCGGGCTCGTGATGCTCACGTGCCTCGGTTGCGTCGGCGTCTTCGTCGCGCTCGACATCCTTCTGTTCTTCCTCTTTTGGGAGGCCGTCCTCGTGCCGATGTTCTTCATCATCGGCTACTGGGGCGGCCCGAACCGTCGGTACGCGGCGCTGAAGTTCTTCGTCTACACCCACGTCGCGTCGATCGTCATGCTCGTCGGCCTGCTCTCCCTGGCGTTCTACTCCGGCGCGTCGTCGTTCGATTTCGCCGCCGTCTACGTCGCCGCGCGGAGCCTTTCGCCCGTCGTCCAGGTGTTCCTGTTCCTCGCGCTCTTCTTCGGTTTCGCCGTCAAGTTCCCGGTGGTCCCGTTCCATACCTGGTTACCGGACGCGCACGTCGAGGCGCCGACCGGCGGTTCGGTCCTGCTCGCCGGGATCCTCCTGAAGCTCGGAGGCTACGGTCTCATCCGGTGGGCGGTCGAGGTCCTACCCAGCGCGCTCCACTCGCTCCAGCCGCTCCTCTTCCTCATCGCGTTCCTCTCCATCGTCTGGGGATCGGTGGTCTCCCTCGCCCAGCGGGACATGAAGCGCTTGGTCGCCTTCTCGTCGATCAACCACATGGGGATCGTGCTGCTCGCGATCGCCCTGGATTCGTCGCTCGGACTCCTCGCCGCGGTCCTCCTCATGTTCGCCCACGGGATCGTCTCCGGGCTCCTGTTCATGAGCAGCGGGAGCGTCCACCACCAGTACGGCACCCGGGATATCGCCGGACTCGGTGGGATCACGCCGAGCGCGCCGGCCCTCTCGACGATGATCATGGCCGGATCGCTCGCCTCGCTCGGCCTGCCGGCCCTCATCGGCTTTCCGGCGGAGTTCACGGCGTTCCTCGCGACGTGGGACGGGCTCGGCTACTGGGTGCTCGTCCCGCTCGGGATCCTCGTCGTGACCGCCGCGTTCTACATGTGGATGATGCAGCGCATGCTGTTCGGGCCGGCGAAGGCCGTCCGCGTGGGCGCGCACGACGTCCCGTGGTACGAGGGGGCCGGGATGGGGCTCCTCGTCGCGTTCACCGTCCTCTTCGGCATTCTACCAAGCCTCCTCGTGAACGTGATCGTGAACTCGCCGGTGAAAGGGTTCCCCGGGACGTGAGTCGATGACGTTCGCTTCGTTCGCGGGGCCTTTCCTTCCCGAGCTCGTCATTCTCGCCGGCGCCCTCCTCATCCTCCTTCTCGACGTCCTCCACGTCCGACGGACCGAGATCGTCGGATCGATCGCGGTGGTGACCACGCTCGTCGCGCTCGCGAGCGTCCTCGCCGACCTCGGGTTCGGACCCCTCGGTGCGCTCGCGACCCTCCCGAGCAGCCAGATCGACGTCGCCCCCGCTCCCGGTGCGGCGCCGCTCTACGCGTTCACCTCCTTCGGGCTCGTCTTCCAGGCGATCTTCCTCGTGAGCACGCTCGTCGTCGCCCTGGCCTCGACGAGCCGGCCCTCGGGCGCTCGGGGCGCGCCGATCTTCTTCGGACTGCTCCTGCTCGCGACGCTCGGAATGCTCCTCGTGGCGGTCGCGACCGACCTCATCTTCCTCCTCCTCGCGATCGAGGTCGTCAGCATCCCGAGCTACCTTCTGACGGCGTACACGCGCCGCGACGTGCGGAGCCTCGAGGCCGCGATGAAGTTCTTCGTCATCGGCGCGCTCTCCTCCGTCCTGTCGTTCTTCGGCGCGTCGCTCCTCTTCGGCGCGTACGGGACGACGAACCTCTACCTGATCCGGGCCGCGGGGGTGGCGGTCGGCGAGCCGATCCTCGTCCTCCTCGGCTACGCGTTCCTGATCGCGGGCCTCGGGTTCAAGGTGACGCTCGTGCCATTCCACGCCTGGGCCGTCGACGTCTACGACGGAGCCCCGGACGACGTGAGCGCGTTCCTCGCCGGCGGCACGAAGAAGATCGGCGTCTTCGCCTTCTTCCTCGTCTTCCTCGGCCCGGTCCTCGCGGTCAACGCGATGGGCTCGAGCGGCTACGGCCTCTTCGGCGGGTCGGTCGCGCTCGGGCCGAGCGTCCAGCTCACGCTCGGCGTGCTCGCGGTCGTGACGATGACCGTCGGCAACGTCCTCGCCCTCCTGCAGAAGGAGATGAAGCGGATGCTCGCCTACTCCTCGATCAGCCAGGCCGGCTACATGCTGATCGGCATCGCCATCGGCACGTCCCCGGCGCTCGCCGGCGCCACCTTACAGGTCTTCGCCCACGTGCTGATGAAGACCGGCGCCTTCCTCGTGGTCGGCGCGGTCGCGGCCCTCGGCGTCGGACCGCTCATCGACGACTGGCGGGGGATGGGACTGCGCCGGCCGCTCCTCGGGACGGCGTTCGGCCTCATGCTGCTCTCGCTCGCCGGGGTCCCGCTGACCGTGGGCTTCGTCTCGAAGTTCGTCCTCTTCAGCGCGGCCGTGGACGCCCGCGGCTGGTTCATCTGGCTCGCGGTCGCCGGTCTCCTCAATAGTGCCCTCTCCGTCTTCTACTACGCCCGGGTGCTGAAGGTGATGTTCTTCGAGAGCGCCCCGGTGCCCCTGCCCGGTCCCGTCGCGATCGAAGGGGCGTCCGAGCCCGAGATCCTCCCCGTCGGGGGCCTGGGCTACGGCCGCGCCGCCGCGATCGGCCTCCTCGCCGTGCTCATCGTGGCGTTCGGGATCTACCCCCAGCCGGTCCTCGGAGCGATCCAATCCGCGGCGTCGCATTTCGTCCAGATCGGAGCGTAGGGCGATGGACGCGTTCGACGTGGTGGTCGTCGGCGCGGGACCGGCGGGCGCGGTCGCTGCGCGTGCCGCGGCCGAGTCGGGGGCGACGACGCTCCTGGTCGACCGCCGTCCCGAGCTCGGCCACCCGGTCCAGTGCGGGGAATTCCTTCCCGCACCGCACGAGCTCAACGACCTGTTCGACCAGCCCGAGCTCATCGGCCGGGCGTTCGAGATCCCGCCAGGGACCGTGCTCCGGGAGACCCATTGGATGACCTGCGTGGCCCCGGACGGCCACCGGTTCCGCTTCCCCCTCTCGGGCGTCACGGTCTCCCGCCGCGCGTTCGACAAGGCGCTCGCCTATCGGGCCGAGGGCGCCGGAGCGACGTTGCGCCACCCGGTAGGGGTGCTCGGTCTTACGGGCGATGAGGTGGAGCTCGTGGGCGGCGAGCGGATCCGGGCGAAGACCGTGATCGGCGCCGACGGACCCCTCTCGACCGTCGGCCGGGCACTCGGTTTCGCCCCCCGGCGCGAGCTCTTCCGCATGATCACCGCGACGACCGACGGACCGCTCGCCGACGGTATCGATCTCCACTTCGGTCACGTAGCGCCGCGCGGGTACGCCTGGGTCTTCCCGCGCGCGCACGACGCCAACGTCGGGCTCGGGGTCGTCGGCGGGGCCACCGACCGCTCGCTCGATCGGCTCCTCGACGAGTTCGTCGGCGCCGAGGGGCTCGGCACCGCCCGAGAGCGGACCCACTGGTGGGTGCCGGTCGGGCCGCCGCCGGCGTCGCTGGTGCGGGGCCGGGCGCTCTTCGCCGGCGATGCGGCGAACCTCGTGATGGCGACGAACGGCGGCGGCATCCCGACCGCGATGATGAGCGGCTGGCTCGCGGGCCTCGCGGCGGCGCGCCACGTCCGCGACGGGGCCCCTCTCACCGACTACGACGGAGCCTGGCGGTCGGCGCTCTACCGGCCCCTCGCGCGGGGGGCGCGGATCCAGGCGTTCGGGGACCGGTTCGCTCGGTCCGACCTCCTCCTCGCGTTGGCGATGCGCTATATCGGGGCGTCGGGTCTCGACGCGATGATGCGGCTTCGCTGGCCGGCCCGTCTCGGAGGCGTCGCATGACGAGCCCGATCCCCGGGGGCGATGGACTCGAGCCCTCGCTCGAGTCCCTCGTCACCGAGACGTTCGGTGCCGAAGCGCTTCCGCACGTCTCCGACCTCCTTCCGGTCCTGGTCCGCGACCTCGCCGACATCGACTGGCGCCTGAGCGAGATGCTCGGCTCCACCTACGCGCAGCTCACCGAGGCGGCCCGATATGCCTGCTCGACCGGGGGTAAGCGGGTCCGTCCGCTGCTCATGGCGGTGACCGCACGTGCGCTCGGCGCGGAATCGATCCGATCGATCCAGTCGCTCGCGGCCGCCTTCCAGCTGATCCACACCGCCACGCTCGTCCACGACGACGTCATCGACCATGCCGAGACGCGCCGGGGCCGGCCGTCGATGCCCCGGGCGTTCGGGGCGCCCCTCGCGATCGTCTCGGGCGACTACTTGTTCGTCCGCGCGTTCGAGCTCGCCGCCGAATACCCGCGCTCGATCATCCTGAAGTGCGGGGAGGCGTGCGCCGACCTGGTCGAGGGAGAGGTCCTCCAGGA
>JASHQN010000153.1 GCA_030039135.1 Thermoplasmata archaeon
GAGCAGGGCGACCGACGCGACGAGCGCGCACGCGCAGGCGACGAGGTTCCTCCGGGTGGCGACTCTCATGCTGATGAGTCGGTGGCTCAGCTAGATAAGTCTCTGGGAGGGGTTGAATCACAGGCAAGATGGTGGGCCTCTGTGGTCGGGCGGACCATCGCGAGAAGAACGCCTACGTTTCTCGCGAGTTGCGACGCCCCGAAAACGACGTCTAACACCTCGAGACCCGGGCCCCGCACAGCCGTTCCATGCTAGGCCATGGCAGTGCCGCCGGTCGGGAGGGTGATGTATAACTTGGAACTGGAGAAAGTACACCCCCTCACGGGAAGGACTCTCGTGCCCGGGATCACCGCCGCTCTCGGGGGCGGAGCGGAAATCGGCCCCTCGGCGCGACCTGCTGGTTTCAAGAGCCCGTAAAGAGTCACCCCCGGCACCGAGGCGCCCGCTTCGGTACCGGGAATCGATGGCCTCACTCGCCCTGTCTGAGGAGGATCGACGTCAGCTTAAGCGATGGGCCATGGGGGGCTCGACCCCCTACCGGCTTGTGGTTCGTGCCCACATCGTGCTCCTCGCCGCGAGCGGCCACTCGAACCGGCAGATCGTGAAGGCGCTCCGGGTGAACCCCTTGACGGTTCGCCGGTGGCGGTCCCGGTTCGCCCTTCTGGGGCTCGATGGCCTCCGAACGGACGCGCCGAGGCTGGGCCCCAACCCCCGCCTGTCGCCGAGCCTCGTGGCCACGGTGCTCAGAAAGACGCTGCTGGAGCGTCCACCCGGCGGCGGTCGATGGTCGACCCGCAGCCTCGCGCAGCAGGTCGGGGTGAGCCATTCCACGATCCGGCGGATCTGGCGCACGCACGGCATCCGCCCGGGGGAGTCCCGGCTCGCGCGGCTGGCCCGGGAGCCGCTGGACGTCGTTCGTCCGGTCGACATCTTGGGAGTCTACGTGAATCCGCCCCGGCGGGCGATCGCGCTCAGCGTGGGGGGTCGCGCGAGGTCCCGGCCCTCTGGCGCCCCCGCTGGCGCGGCCTCCCCCGCGCCTCCCTTCCAATTCCGTCTCGAGAACCTCTATTCGGCGCTCCATGTGCTGGACGGGCTGGACGAGCGGGCGTCCACCCGCCGCCTGGGGGATCGCGAGTTCCTTGCCTTCTTGCGATCGGTCCAGGAGCGCCGAACCGAGAAGGAACGCGTCCAACTGCTCACCGCCTTCGCCGAATCGAGCGAGCCCGCCGGCTTCGAGCGGTGGCTCCTGCGCAATCCGTCGTTCTCTCTAAGGGCGGCCCACGGCGGCACTTCCCTCCAGCGCCTGGTCTCCGAGTGGGCCTCCGACCTTATCACCAAACGCTCGCCCGATCCTTCCCTCGGC
The DNA here is from genome assembly GCA_030039135.1 of Thermoplasmata archaeon. GTDB lineage: Archaea > Thermoplasmatota > Thermoplasmata > Lutacidiplasmatales > UBA184 > Lutacidiplasma. The sequence continues at coordinate 1,364 of JASHQN010000153.1, forward strand.
AGCGTCGCCGGGTTGAGGACGGCGGTGGACCGCTGGCTTCGGGACGCGCAGACCGGTTCGCGCCCGTTCGCCTGGGTCCGCAACCGCGGAACCGCCGCCGCGGGGGCCTGACGAGCGGAGTACCCAACTCCGTTCCAGGGTCAGTTCGGTCGGTTCATCTACCTAGACCCAGTTCCTCGCCTCGGCAACGCGAGCTCGAGGCCGGGGACCGGGAAACTCGAGGCGCACCGCCAAAAGAAGGAGAGAAAGAGTGAGAAAATGAGCGGGTATCGAAATCGACTGAAGATCGGCTTCGCGCTCGCCGGAGCCGCGGTGATGGTGTTCAGCGTCCTTGCGGTGCTGGCACCTACCTTCGCGGTCGCGGCGCCCGCGACGTCCGCGCCGAGCGCAGCCTCGGCGGGGGCGGCGTCGGCGTCATCGGTGAGCCTCGGCGGGCCGCTAACGCAGGTAGCGCCAGCATCGACGTACAGCACGACCGGGCCGACGACCCTACCGTCGAGCTTGGCGAGCTATTACTCGATAGCACCGGATTCGTCCGCGTATAGTTCGACTGCACAGATCCAACTGCAGGTCGGGCTGACGCCGTCGGGCAGTCTTACGACGCTCGCCAACGACGTAAGCAACCCGGCGAGCTCGATGTACCACGATTACATGACTGCGGCCGGAATCGGAAGCGCGCTGGGAGTCAGCGCATCGACCTACACCTCAATCGAGGAGTACTTCGCCGAGTACGGACTGACGGTGGAGTCGCACGCCGACCTATTGACGATCGGCCTGTCCGGAACGCCCGTCCAGCTTGCCGAGGCGTTCCACACGCAAGTGCAGGCGTTCGCGGAGTCCTACAGCAACTCGAACTACTACAACCCCATCTTCGACCAAGTCGTCGGAGTGGAGAACGTAACGACCGCCTCGGGTCAGACTTACGAGCAGCCCGTCTGGCAGAGCACGCCCTATGTGTTCTACGCGAACACCGCGGGCCTCACGCTCCCGGCCGGGATCGCGAAGTACGTGGCCTCCGTTGCGGGCTTCGGCGACCAGATCGCTCAGCCACAGGTCCAGCCGCTCTACGAGAACTTCCCCGGCGTCGCCAGCAGCGCGACCGACGTGTTCAACACGACCAACGGGACGTGGGATCAGATCGGCGGCCCCGGCGACTGGGGCAAGAGATACACCCCGCCGGACCCGTTCTCGCTGGGCAGCAACTGCGCTGCGAACTACTCGTGGGCGCCGTGGTATTACTACGGGACGGACACCCAGATCTTCTTCCCCAGCACGATGCCGACGCTCGAGGGAGCGTGTACCCTGTTCACCGGGGCCGACACGATCCTGAGCGAGCCGGACTACGGGCAGGGAGTGACGATCGCGGTGGTTGAGGTCGGCTGCATCGACCCGACGCAGCTTGCGGACTTCAGCGCCCTGACGTTCCCGAGCGGGCACTACCCCAACGGGCTGACGACCAGCGTGCTCTCGCGGACGACCTACGTCGCTCTGGGCGCATCGAGCCTGACGGACTGCGAGAACCAAGGCATCGACTGGGGCTGGTATCTCGAGACCGCGCTCGACGTCGAGTACGCGGCCACCATGGCACCTGAAGCGCACATCGACCTAGTGTCGGTGCCGACGCCGAACTTCTCGGCGTTCGATGAGGCGTACAGCTTCATCATGACCTACCTCACCCACACCCAGGTCTGCAGCATCCCGTCCAGTGACCCGATCCTCGGGCCTGTCTTCGTCTACGGCCCCACGTCGGACGCCAATGGAGGGAGCGCGTGTCAGGTTTCGATCACGTCGAACAGCTACGGCAGCGGAGAGACGTACACCACGTACTACGGGAACCCGATGTACATCACGTTCGAGTCCCAGCTCCTCGAGGAGCTGGCGCTCAACGGCGTGACGAGCTTCTTTGCCAACGGTGACTCCGGTGGAGTCTACGCGGTGGTCGAGGACTTCATGCCGGCCGACTCGCCGGGAACGATCTCGGTGGGCGGCGGGATGATGACCGCATCGGACAACGGTGTTGAGTTCCCCGCGCCGCAGGAGCTTGCGTACTTGGAGTCGTCCAGCATAAAGTATCCCTGCGACTACTACGCGACCTACTACTGTAGCATCTCCGAAGGCGACGTCGTGGCAATCGACCAGGTCACTAGCTTACAGAGCTACACGTACTGGGCCTACCCGTCGTACGAGGGCACGTTCAGCGGTGAGGTCGGCGGAGGCTTCGGCCAGTCGATCGAAACGCCGCAAGCCTGGTACGAGGCCGGGAACGCTACCTACGTTGACGGGGCACGGATCGATCCGTACATCTCGAACGCCGCGGCGTTCAACATGAGCATCTACTACCAGATCTGCGAGTCGTTCGATGGCTTGCAGTTGTGCTACGGACCCTGGAACTACCTCTACGGTGGAACCTCGTTCGCGACGCCCATCTCCGCAGGGGGCTGGGCGCTAGTGGAGGAGCAGTTGAACCAGCGCTTCGGACCCGGAGCCGCCTACACGGGCGACATCGGACCGCTGCTGTTCGGGGCGTCGAACGCCTACCTGGCCGGCGCCTCGACCGTTGACCCGTTCGTGCCGATGTCGAACATCGGTGTCCAGACGAGCGGAGTGGGGACCTACGCGCCGTTCAACAGCTTCACCTGGTACTACGAGAACCTGTCGATCCAGGTTCCGAACGCGGTCGACCACCCCTGGTGGTCCGACAGCCTGTTCAACCCGATGGAGCCGCCCGGATGGACGGATGCGAAGTTCATCGGCGGTAGCTCCGTCTGGAACTTCCTCCAGGGGCTCGGCGTGCCCGACTGGGACCTATTAGACCAGGTCCTCGTTGGAGCGAGCGACTCGAGCCACGCGTTGGCGAACGACCCGTTCTTCGTGGAACAGGTCACGCCGACGGGAGACGTCGACATCTCCACGCTCACGTGCGGAGTGTCGACCGAGTTCCAGATCGTGACGGTAACGGCAACGGGCAACGCAGCGTTCGACGTCAAAGCGTACTCGGGAACGCCGGAAGACGGGACCGCGTACGGCGGCGGAATCACGACCGACATCACCGTGAACCCGGCGACCGATCCGTCGCTGACGTTCTGGTACACACCGCTCTGTCCACCTCCGACCAACAACGGGCCCCAGAGCCTGAACAACACTGGCTGGTTCTACGGCTACTTCCTCACCGTGCAAGAGGGATCCAACCCGCTCGGTGGGAACGCCTGGAACTTCCAGCAGTTCGGGGACCAAGCGGTCGCCGTGGGGACGTTGAACCTCTGTATCTCGGACGTCGAGGACATCTGCCAGTCCTCGGTCGCCGAGGAGACGATGTTCAACACCTACGACCTTGAGGGTCAGTACAACCTGCAGGGACAGGCGAACGCGCTCGTGACGCTGACCGAGACGAACGGTGAAGTGACTCCAGTAGAGTCGGCCACCGTGGCGCAGGTCTCCGTGGTCACCACCCTCTGTCCGTCGCTCGAGATCTATTACACCGAGGGGTGCGATCCGACGCTACTGCCGTCGACGTACGCGCCGGGCGTGGAGATCGGGCACTACCTGACGGACTCGAAGGGAACCGCGGACATCTGGGACAACGCCTTCATCGCGGAGGCGAGCTGCCAGACGCCGATCCTTGGTCTCGACAACGAGTACGGTGACGACACGGGTGGCTCGCAGCCGGTGATCCCACCGGAGTGCCTGCAGACCCAGGTCTACACCATCACCGCGTACTTCGATGGACTGGTCTCGAACACCGTGACGGTCTACGTGGAGCCGCAGATGGGGTCGTTCTGGCCCCAGCTGACGCTCTCCGATGGGCACGTCACCGGGTTCGTGGAGTTCGCCGACATGACGAACGTCCAGTACGTCAACGTGTCGGTGGGCGGTGCTCCGGGCGAGTTCGACAACGTCTCGTTCCTGCCGGACTGCGCGCCACCGGGGATCGTCTCGGTTATCGGAAGCGACGGGCTAACGTACTTCCCAGAGAATCCGGGAAGCTACTGTTACTCGGCGGCGGACTCCCCGTACTCGACCGCATTCCAGACGACCTGTCAGGCCGGGGACCCCTCGGCCTTCGCGGACAGCTTCGCCTGGCTGTGTGGAAGCGGCGTGAAGGAGGGCGTGATCGAGGTCGACCTGACGGCGCCCACGTCGGGGCCCACCCAGGTGTCGTTGCTGGCGGTCGGATGGAACGACCTGAGCATCAACGAGGGCTGCTTCGAGAGTGAGTGCTACGTGTTCCCGGACGTCCAGTACGGGATCTACTGGCAGGACCCGCTCGTGTTCCTCACGACGGCCCTGTCGGCGAGTGCCACGGGCACGGTCACCGGCGTCGACACGTTCAGCTTCTCGGGCACGGCGTTCGGCGCCGCGACCGGGCAACTGAGCCTCGTGTCGTCCTCGGGCACCACGGTGCTGGCCACCGGTCTCTCGGGCAGCTACGCGCTGAACACGGCGAACCTCGCGGACGGCAACTACCAGGTTGTCTACACCGAGGTCAACACCGCCGGAGCGGTCGCCCAGAAGCAGGTGATCTCGATCTACGCCGACAACGCGCAGGCCGGACTGAGCGCAACGATCTCGTCGCTGACGAGCGAGCTCTCCAACGACGGCGCGACGATCGCGTCCCTCCAGGGACAGATCTCCACGCTGAACTCGGAGCTCGCGGCGGATGCGGCGTCGATCGCGAGCCTGGACGCGCAGGTCTCCTCGCTGAACAGCCAGCTCGCGACCCTCCAGTCGCAGCTCGCTGCCGCGCAGGCGACGATCACTGCGGACCAGGCCCAGATCGCGACGCTGCAGGCGTCCAACGGTGCTGACGCGGCGCAGATCAGCCAGCTCGAGTCCCAGCTTGCGACGGCGCAGGCGACGATCTCCTCGGATGCGAGCCAGATCTCGAGCCTACAGGCCCAGGTCGCCCAGCTCCAGCAGGAGCTGGCCAACGCGCAGAAGTCGAAGCCAGTGGCGGCGGCTCCTACGGCGTGGTACGACTACGGCGGTGGCGCGGTGATCGTGCTGCTCGTCGCGGTCGGTGCGATCGCCGGGATGCTGGGGACCTACGCGGTCACCCGGTACAACCGGCGGCCGACGGTCCCTGAGACCCCGAGCCAGTTCCGCCGGGAAGGGGCGCAACCCTCCCCGACGGACCGGCAGAAGGGCCTCGCGGGGCTCGACGAGGGCACGCAGGTGGAGTCGCCGGACGCGCTGCGGCGAGCGGTGATCCGGTCGATCAACCACTCGGTGGCGGTCCAGCGGGCGCTGGTCAACCAGGGCGAGTACGAGCGGGCGGCGCGACTGAACGACGCAGCCAACCAGCTCCGGGAGCTGTACGAGGAGCGGTTCTGTCGCTAGGCCGGTAGGTCCGACCCCAGGGCTAACCCTTTCCTCCCCTCCCGCTACGGCGGGAGGGTTTCCCTTTTTTTTCTCCCTTCTGCGCCTAGGGGCGATCGTACCCAAGGTCCCGAGCTTTTCCCATGAGCGACGGGACCCCCTTACGACGGAACGGGCGGGAACGAACGGCCGGGATTCCCTGGCGGCCTGCCTCTCGAGGAGGAAAGCCGCTTCGGCTGGGTTTATACCCAGAACCGATGATGCTGATGCCCGGGCCGGCGGCCGGCCCGATGAGGCAGGCTTGCATGCGCTGCTCGCACGTTCCATTCGCGGTCGGTCGTCGGAGACGCGCCGGCGGCGCGTCTTGGTGGTGGCCGATCGTCCTACCCCTTACGGTCGCACTCGCGTTCGGCCCGATCGCATTCGGGGATGCCAGCTCGACCACGACCCCCGCTCCGACCCAGCACGGTGCGCCGGACGCTCGGATCCCCGCGATGTCGCCGGCGCCGGGGACCGAGTCGACGGGGTCGTCCTCCCTGCCGGAAGCGGCTCCTGGCTTCTACCAGCTTCAGTTCAATCAAACCGGCGCGCCGGCGAGCGCGACATGGTGGGTGAACATCTCGAGCGGTCCGAGCCTTTCAGCCCCCGGGTCCCAGCCGAACGTCACGACCACCGTCGCGAATGGGACGTACAATTACTCCGTGGGAATCTCGTCCGAACTCTTCTGGTCGGTCGAGCCGGCGGCGAACGGCTCGGCGAGCGTCTCCGGGGCTGACGTCAACGTCACCCTGGCGTTCGTCGCGCTGCCCACGTTCCCGTTGCAGTTCAACCAGACGGGCGCTCCGCCCGACAGCCAATGGTACGTCAACGTGTCCCGGGAAGGGTATACGTGGAACCTCAGCGAGAGCGGCAGCCTGTCCAATGCGGTCCTCGACCTCCCGAATGGGACCTATGAGTGGGCGACCTCGATCGACCTCGTGAACTGGATCGCGGTCCCCGCGTCGGGATCGGCCGGTGTCCACGGCGTGGCCGGCTACGTCGATATCGACTACCTCCTTCCGACCTACGTCGTTCAGTTCAACCAGTCGGGCGTCCCCTCGGGACTCGCCTGGTGGGTGAACATCACCGACGGCCCTTCGCTCGAGGGGAGCGGCGCCGACCCGAACGTCTACGCCCTGCTGGCGCCCGGCACGTACGACTGGAACTCCTCGACCTCGTCGGCCGAGTTCACCCTACGGCCGGCGTCCGGAATCGTCACGGTGACGGACGCCCCCCTCTTCGTGGACCTCGTGATCCACGCGCTGGTCTACTACCCGGCAACGTTCGATGCGATCGGAGTCCCGGCGAGCGCGATCTGGTGGGTGAACCTGACCCAGGGGACGCATCTCGAGGCTACGGGGACGATCTCGTCGCTCTCGGTGGACCTCTACAACGGAACGTACGGGTGGACCGCCGCGATCTCGACCCGAAACTGGTCGGCCTCCCCGGCGAGCGGCTCGTTCTCGGTCGCCGGAGCGGCGTG
>JASHQN010000016.1 GCA_030039135.1 Thermoplasmata archaeon
CCCTGGCCCGTCCCGAGCAGGCCGTCCAGGAGCATCGGGAAACGGGCGAGCTCGTCCGCGCGAGGGACGCCGACGTGGAGCGTGACACGATGTTCGATCCGCTCGAAGCAACGACGCGCGGCGCGCGTCGAGATCTCGGACGGGGGCCGGATGAGCCAGATCTCGGGGGAGTACCCCCACTGTCGGAGGTAATAGGCCGCGCAGGTGGCGTCGCCGCCGTTGTTCCCCGTGCCGGCGATCACCCCCACGGGGGCCGGAGGAGAGGGGAGGTGCCGGGTGGCCTCTTCGGCGACGGCCCGGCCGGCGTTCTCCATGAGCGCGTCGACCGTCACTCCGAGCGCGACCGCGTTCGCCTCGATGACCGCCATCTCGAGCGACGTGAGTGGTCGGGACGACCCGGCCCACATCGGCGACCTACGCCGTCGTCGCCGCGTCCGCCCGCGGTTCGGAGGCGAAGAGGTTCACGGAGGCCGGAAGCAGGTTCTTGCGAGCGAGATACTGCGACTGCGTGCGGCTGTAGCGGAACAGGATGTCCGCCTTGCCTTCCTGGAATCCCCAGGGGCGAACGATCAGGAGATCCCCCTCGCGGATCCACATCTTCTTCTTCATCTTGCCGGTGATCCGGCCCATCCGCGAGACGGAGTCCTCGCACATCACGCGGATGCGCGCCGCCCCCAGAAGCTGGCTCGCGATCCCGAAACACTCTCCGCGGTTTCGCCGCGGCAGCGGCAGGCGTCCGACCTCTTCCCCGCCCTCCACGACCTCGACCGTGGGGGTCGGCTCCTCGGTCGCCGGTTCGGGCGCCTCGGTCGGCGGGGCCGGGTCGTTCGGGGTCTCGGGCACACGACGCCTAGCGACGCGCAGTATTTCAGTTGCGACTCCGGGGGAACACCTTGCGGGGGTTCTCCTCCAGAATCTGCTGCTGGACGTCCGCGGGGAGCGGCAACGATCGGAACGCCTCGAGGTTCGCCCGGATGTCCTTCACCCCGGGTCCGGGCCAGTCGGTGCCGAAGAGTACCTTCTCGCCGATCCCGGCGAGCCGAGGGAAGTACTCGAGGAGACGGGCGGGCGGAATGCCCGAGACCTCCAGCCAGACGTTCGGGAACCGTCGCGCGAGGAACACTGCCGTCTCCATCCAGAGAGGCCTCCCGCCGTGCGCGAGCACGATCGTGAGCTCGGGAAAATCGACCGCGACATCCTCCACGAGGAGGGGATCGCCGAACTTGTTCCGCGCTCGAGGGAAGACCGAGGTACCGGTGTGGACGATGATGGGAATGCGATGGGCCTCGCACGCCTCGTAGATCTCCTTCAGCCCGGGGAACGAACCGTCGAGGTAGCCGTTCGGGCGGAAGAGCTGGTGCGGAGGGTGCAGCTTGAGGGCGCGCAGGCCCAGCGTTCCGACCAGGCGATCGACCTCCGCAGCCGGGGCGCGCCGGTCCGGTCGGATCCCGCCCACCGCGATGAGCCGCTCGGGATCCGCGCTCGCGTACTCGGACACGAAGTCGTTCGCTTTCTCGGTGTACCCGATCACCTCTTCGGCGACGTAGTTGACCAAGACCGCCCGTTCTACGCCGCACCGATCGAGGTACTCGAGGAACCGCTCGGGTTCCCGGAGCATCCGCTCGATCCGCCGGTCGTGATGGGCGAGGATGCGGACGGCGTCCGGTCGCATCTCCCACAGGGGGTTGATGTGGACATGACAGTCCGTCACCCCCATCGGAGACGCTCGACCGCGTCGCGGATATAAGCGGGCCGTGCGCGCGGGGCACGTCAGGACGAGGGTTTATCCGCCGGCCCCCTCCCAGTCCCACCGATGTCCGCCCCTGCGATGCCCTCGGGCCCGCTCCCTCGGCACCTGAAGGCGACGTACCTGGCCTCCGGGGAGAGCCTGCTCGAGGAGACCCGGGCGACCAAGCTGTTCTACTTCCCCGGTCCCCTCCTCTGGCTGCTGATCACGGGACTCCTGACCCTGTTCACCGCCGCCGCCCACTACGGCTGGAGCATCCAGATCGTCGCCTACAGCAACGCGCTGACCACGCTCGCGTCGTGGATCCACATCGGCGCGTCGACGTTCCTCTACTACGCGATGCTGTTCTTCCTCTTCCTCGTGGTGCTCGGATTGATCCGGCTCGCCGTGCGGTACCTGCGCTGGATCCGAACGGTCTACGCCGTCACGAGCCGGCGCGTGATCATCCAGAAAGGGATCCTGAGCCGGGACTTCGACGAGATCCCGGTGAGCCAGATCCGTGGGGTGGATGTGCACCAGACGTTCTTCCAACGGGTGCTCGGCTACGGCACGATCCGCGTGAGCTCGGAGGGGGGCACCCGGATCGGGAACGAGGACTGGGAGGGTATTCCCGGCCCGTTCCGATTCCAGAAGCTCATCGAGAGCGCGACGATGGGATCGACCTCGGCCCCGCCGCCCGCCCAGGCGCCTTGGACCGGAGCTGCCGGCCGGTAGACGGTCCGACGCTTCGGCCGCCGGCAGCTCAGCTCCTTCCGTAGGGTTAAATCAACCCCGCCCCGTGCCGGCCCCGGATGGCCGACGACTTCGACGCCATCGTAGTCGGCGCCGGCATGGCCGGGAGCTCCGCGGCGATCCGACTCGCTCAGGGCGGCGCGAACGTGCTGCTGCTCGAGCGGGGGGCAGAACCCGGGTCGAAGAACCTCTCGGGCGGCGTGCTGTGGGGCCACGACCTCGACCGCATCCTCCCCAACTGGTGGCACGAGATGCCCGTCGAGCGCCACGTGATCCGCAAGCGATTCGGTTTCCTGACCCCCGAAAGCTCGATCTCGTTCGACTTCGAGGACGCGGCGTGGCGGCGGGAACCGTTCGTCGCCCACACCGTGCTCCGCGCGCGGACCGACGCGTGGCTAGCGTCGAAGGCCGAGGCGGCCGGAGCGACCCTCGTGAGCTCGGTGCCCGTCGAGCGGCTGAACTGGGAAGGGCGGCGGGTCCACGGCGTCGTGCAGGGCGGGGAGACGATGACCGCGCCGGTGACGATCGTCGCCGACGGCGCGAACTCCCGGCTCTCGCTCGGCACGCCGATCCGCCCGGACCCGCGGCTCTCGGGGGAGGCGACCGAGCTCGGGATCAAGGAGGTCTACCGGCTCGAACCCTCGGTCATCGAGGAACGCTTCGGAGTGGGGCCGGGGGAGGCACACGCGGAGGAGTGGGTCACGGGCATCTTCCCTCCTGGCGTGATGGGGGGCGGGTTCCTCTACACCAACCAGGACACGGTCTCGGTCGGGCTGATCCTGAACCTTCAGTCGCTCTTCGGCAAGGGAGTCTACTCGCACGACCTCATGGAGCGGTTCAAGCTCCACCCGTCGATCGCCGGGCGCCTGCGGGGCGGAGAGCTCGTCGAGTACGGCGCGAAGCTGATCAGCTCGGGCTGGGCGAGCCGGCCCTCCGCGTTCCACGGCGACGGGTGGATGATCGCGGGCGACGCGGCGGGATTCGTCTTCTCGAACGGGATCGTCATCCAGGGCATGAATTACGCCGTCCGCTCCGGCCTCGAGGCGGCCGAGACCGCCTTGACGGCGAAGCAGGCCGGCTCGAGCTCCCCGGCGACGCTCGCGGAGTACGACCGTCGCCTCGAGGCCTCCCACGTGCTTCCGGACTTCCGGGACTTCGCCCGGCTGGACCGGGTGAAGTGGAACCCGCGCATCTACACCGTCTACCCGAGGTTCGCGACCGAGCTCTTCCGCGCGATGACCAGCGAGACCGGTGGGCCGAAGCGGTCGGTCCGGCGGCTGTTGCGCGAGGCGCAGAAGGCGGCGGGGATCGGTACGATGACCCTCGCCCGCGACGGGATCGACCTCGTGCGCGACCTGTAGGCTAGCCGAGGCCCCGAACGCGACGGACCTCGGCGGTGAGCGCCGGGACGACCTGGAAGAGGTCGCCGACGATCCCGTAGTCCGCGACCTTGAAGATCGGAGCCGTCGGGTCGGAGTTGATCGCGACGATCACCCGGGAGCTCACCATCCCGACGATGTGCTGGATCGCTCCCGAGATCCCGATCGCGATGTAGAGCTGCGGGGAGACGGCGCGCCCGGTCTGGCCGACCTGGAACCAGCTGGGCCTCCATCCCGCGTCGGTGACCGCCCTCGAGGCGCCGACCGCCGCGCCGAGGGCGTTCGCGAGATCCTCGACCAGCCGGAAGTTCT
>JASHQN010000154.1 GCA_030039135.1 Thermoplasmata archaeon
AGCTCGGCGGCCGAGGAGTGGGTCTCCCGAGCCGCCTGGATCGCCTTCTGCTTGACCTTCAAGAGCGGGACGCCGCGCACCTTGCGGTAGATCTCGTCGTCCAGCCCGTCGAACTGCAAATAGAGCGTGTGCAGCCCCGCCTCCCGGCACGCCTGAGCGAAACCGGGCTCGTTCGCGACCCGAATGCCGTTGGTCGCGACCTGGATCTGCTTGAAGCCGAGGTCACGGCCCATCGACACCGCGTCCAGAAAGAGCGGGGAGAGCGTCGGTTCCCCACCGGAGAACTGCACCGCGACCGTCCCCACGGGCTTCTGCTCCCGGAGGGTTTTCAGCATGAAGTGGATCTGCTCGCGGGTCGGCTCGAAGACGTAGCCCGCGGCGTTCGCGTTGGCGAAACAGACGGGGCATTTCAGGTTGCAGCGGTTCGTCAGATCGATGAGCGCGAGCCCTGTGTGGGACTTGTGGTGGCTGCACATTCCGCAGGTTGTCGGGCAGCCGCGGAACTTGTCGTAGTACGGGTTCTCGTAGCCGACCCCGTCGTGCGCGTACACCTCCATCCGGAGGTAGAAGTCCACGTCGTTCGAGATGATGTCCCAGAAGTACCCGTGCGCCCGGCAGGTCTTCTCCATGATGACCCGTCCGTCCTTTTCCCGGACGATCGCCGGAATGACCTTGATGCACTCGGGGCAAACGGACGCCGTCTTCCTGGGCAGGCCCCGCGGGGCCTGGAACTCCTTCATGACACGTGCCGGCATACTCGTTCTTCCAGTTCGAGCCGCTTTCGTTTCGACCGCGGCTCAGGCTGGCCACCCACTCCGCCCTACATAATCAATCTGTCGTCGATGTCGCTACAAAAAACGCGTGCCATGACGGGGAGTGGCACGGTCTTCTTCGCTACAAGATAGTCGGTTTCGCCCCCGGGCCCCCCCGGAACGGCCCTCCACCACTCCAGTACAGTTATGGGCACCCGGCGCCAGTCCCAGGGCGGCCGATGGTTCGAAAGGCCCGTCCGAAGTCCACCCGCCCGAAGCCCACCCGTCGCCGTGCTCCGACGCGCCGGGGGTTCGTCGGGCGAGACCCTTCGCCGATCCTGGAGAAGTATCCGCCCAAGGACCCTGGTCTCTCCGTCCGGGGGCCGCCGGCCCCTGTTCCGGCCGCACCCGCTTCTCCATCCGCGGCGGTCGCGCCGAAGCCCTCGTCCCCCGAGAGCGCCGCCGTGCCCCTGATCTCGCTGGAGCGCCCGTTCGATCTCGACGAGTTCTCGACCCTGCTCGGGGAGACGTCGGTACGCGTCACCGTTCCTCGGGAGGACCTGGCGGAGGTCTTGCGACGGGTCAGCGAGTTCATGGGCTTCGGCATCTACGTCTACTCGGTCACCGTCCGGCCCGCTCCGGGCGCCCTGCTCAAGAGCTTCGTCGTCGAGCTACAGCGGGTCGACTTCTCACCGGAGAAGGAGGCCTGGGTGCCGTTCGTGGAGAAGGGGACATCGGACTCTCCGTTCGGCCCTTCGGGCACGCGGACCTAGCCTTCGCCCTTCGGAGGCCGGCTTCACGTCGTCGCTGGCCCGGTCCAGAACCCTCTATGTACGGAGTGCCCCTCGCTGCGTGAGGGCACCACCATGCCGTTGCCGACCGAGAAGGAGCGGTGGGAAGCGGAGCTGCGGCAGCTGAGAGAGGAGTTGCGCGAGCTTCGGGAGGAACAGCGGGAGCTCGCCCGGTCCGTCGACCAGCTCGTGCAGACATTCAAGTCGCTGTCGATCCACCTCGGGATCACCGCTGAGCCGTACGTCCGCAAAGGAAAGCGCGAGCCCGACGTGCAGGGCTTCGCATAGCGAACGCCGCCCGTGCGCGTGGAGTGGATGCGCCGGTCTACCTGAGAGGGACCGCTTTTCGGCCGTACCGCCACTCGCCCTCCATCCGGTAAAGGCGTCGGAGGCGAGAGCCGGCGCGACTCCCCACGGGCCAGCGTTCGGCTCGCGAGTCCGTGACCTGCAGGGTGACCCGAGCGCCGGGGGCGAGCTCGACCATGACCACCCCATACGGCCCCGTCTCTGACACCTGGTCGTCGAACTCGGTCGGCTGGCCCCCGGGCCCGATCACGGTCGACGCGACGACCTCTCCGCCGTCTCGAGGGAGATGGACGAGCTGGAGCGGACCGGTCGAGCCACAACCCCGGCATCGACCGCGCATCGGGATCGTCGTTGCTCCGCACGTCGGGCATCGCTCGGCCGCGAATCGCCATCGGCTCGGGATGTCCGCGAGGTACGTCGCCCAGGGAACGTAGGCGCCCTGGGAGACCGGCAGACTCGGCGACGTGGCGCCCTCCGGATGGACCCGGGCCGGCGGACCCTGCTTCGGGTCGATCGCCCAGTCACCCACTCGGGCTACGGAGCCCGCCCACGGGGCTTCTGCGAGCACCGTGGCGAGGGCCTTGGTGGCGGAGGCCGCAAGCCCCCGGCCCGCTTCGAGACGTAGGTCCGCCGGTCGAACCCCACCCGGGCCGACGGCCAGCGCGACCGCGCCGTCGGATGGGGTGGCCGGGTCCGAGACGGCCTCGGGGTCGACCGCCCGAAAGAGGTCGGTCGCTACGAGCGCCACAGCCCCGTCTCCCTTCCCGGGGTCGAGCGCCGAGGCGACGGCGCGGGCCGTTCCCTCGGCCCCAGTTCCCGACCGCTCGATCGGGACCGTCCCGCCGAGGAACCGCGCGAGGTTCGCTTCGTCGGCCGACGAGAAGTCGCCGGCGACCAGCAAGCGCGCGTACGGCCCCGCCCGCCCGTCGTTGAGCAGGCGCTCAAGGGCCGTCGCGGCGAGCGTGAAGGCGTCCTCGTCCGGTCCGGCCAGCCGCCGCGACCCGTCGGACCCGATCGGGACGTAGGCCGCGGCCCGGACGATTCCCCGCACGCGCTCACCCGGCGGAGAAGATGGTCACCGTCGCGGTCGCACCGGCCCCTCCCACGTTGTGCGTCAGGGCCCGGCTCGCTCCCGGGATCTGACGGGCACCCGCGGCGGAGCGAAGCTGGAGGAACGCCTCATGGGCCTGGCTGACCCCGGTGGCTCCCATCGGATGGCCCTTCGCTTTCAGCCCCCCATCGGGGTTGACCGGCAGCCGTCCGGTTCGGCGCGTCGCGCCCTCGTGGGTGAGCCGAGCAGCCTCCCCGGGCTCGGCGAATCCGAGGTCCTCGAGCGCGAGGAGCTCGGCGATCGTGAAGCAGTCGTGCACCTCGAGGAACGAAATCTCCGAGCGCTCGACCTTCGCGCTCCGCAGCGCGCCATCGACGGCCCACCGGGTCGCTCCGAACCTCGTGATGTCGGGCCGCTCCTGGATCGCGAGCCGGTCGGAGCCTGCGCCGACGCCGTCGACGTAGACCGGGGCATCCGTGTAGCGACGCGCGGCGTCGGGCGCGCAGAGCAGCAGTGCGGCCGCTCCGTCGCTGACGGGGCAGCAGTCCAATAGACCGAGCGGATCCGCGACGCGCGGAGCACCCTGTGCCTCCTCGAGCCGGATCCGCTTCTGGAAGTGCGCGTACGGATTGAGGGCGCCGTTCTCGTGGTTCTTGACCGCGATCTCGGCGAGCACCGCAGGATCCACTCGGTGCTCGGCGAGGTAGCGGGAAGCGATCAGGCCATAGACGCCGGCGAACGTCACCCCGGCCGCCCGTTCCCACTCGGTGTCCCCCGAGACGCCGAGCCAGTACCTCCGCCGGGCGCTCGTGACGTCCGTCATCTTCTCGAGTCCGGCGACCAGGACGAGGTCCGTGCGGCCCGAAACGATCGCGTCGACCGCTGCCCGGATCGCGAAACCACCCGACGCGCAGGCGTTCTCGACCCGGGTGGTCGGGACGCCCGTCATCCCGGCCTCCTCGGCGAGCACGGCGGCGGAATGGCCGATCTGCCAGCCTCCGAACCCGAGCGTCGCGAGGTACGCCTCGCCGACCTCGACCCGATCGGCGCCCTTGTCGACGCTCGCGAACGCCGCGTCGACCGCCCCGCGGATCAGGTCCCGAGGGCCTGCCTCGAGCGCACCGAATCGCGTATGACCGGCCCCCACGATCGCCGCTCGATGCCCCACCGTGTCCGCCCCAAGAACGTCTTAACGCTGGAGTCGTTGAAGCCTCATAAGGCCAGAGCCGTGGCGGAAGATCCTCCGTACGTCGTCGGCGTTTCGGGCTCGAGCGGTGGGCCCATTGCGCTCCGGGTGCTGGAGGCCATGCGGACGGCGGGGGTCCCCGTCGCCCTCGTCGTCTCCGACGGGGGGCGTGCGGTGCTGAAGGAAGAGTGCGGGATCGAGGCGGAGGCGTTGAGCCGCTACGCGACCGCGCTCTACGCGGACAGCGACATCGGCGCGGCGATCGCGAGCGGGTCTCGGCCCACGCGCGGGATGGCGATCGTTCCGTGCTCGTCGAACACGGTGGCGAAGCTCGCCCTGGGGCTGACCGATACCCTCCTCACCCGGGCCGCCCACGTGCATCTGAAGGAGCGGCGCCGGCTGGTCATCGTGCCCCGGGAGTCGCCACTTCCCACCCTCCTGCTCCGCCACCTCACTACCCTGAGCGAGCTCGGCGTGGTGGTCCTCGACGCGGCCCCTCCGTACTACCTCCATCCCCAGTCGGTCGACGACCAGACGTCCTACCTCGCCGGGAAGGTCCTCGATCACCTCGGAATCCCTCACCATCTCTACCGGGGGTGGAAGGAGGCGGCGCCGTGAGCCGCTCCGAGACCCTCGCCCGTTGGTTCCCGTGGCCGTTCGTCGGCGTGGCGTTGCTCCTCGTGCTGCTGATCGTCGTGACCCCGGTGCTCACCACCTCCGGCCAGCCGGCCGCCGGCACGATCTTCTCCCAGGCCGAGCTGGTCGTGGACGGCCTCTCCGGGAACAACACGACCCACTTCTACGTGCACGGCCTCGGTACGACCACGCGGTACGCCTCGATCGCGCTCGGTTTCGCCTTCGGGTTCGCCTGGTCCTCCGCCGGATTCCCTTCCGCCCCGCTCAACTGGACCCACTGGGAGAACGGCAGCGAGGTGCTATCGGTCAGCGCCGGGGTCGACCGGATGCCGGTCGCCGTGAACGTCACCGCGCTCTATGAGGAGGGGGGCGCATTCGCGCTGTACGCCGGCACGCTCGCCTTCAACATCACGACCCCGGCCCCCTCCTACTCCCCCACGCTGGTCGTCGTCTCGGGCACGTCGGGGATCTCGGGGTTCACCTTCCCTGTCGCGTCGCTACCGGTCCCGATCGTGCTCAGCGAGGTGGGAAGCGGGGTGATCTCGTGAGACCGTCCTGGAGGGTCGTCGTCCTGTGGTCGGTCCTCATCGTCTTCCTGCTTCTGGTCGAGCTCGCCCAGCTGACCCACCTGTTCACGCTCCCGATCGCCTCGGCGATCGGGGACCCGGCCGGGTTCGTCTTCGCGTTGGTCTTCACGACGATCCTCGCCCTCGTCGGCGCGATCTTCATCGGGATCTACATCTCGGCACGGATCCTCCGTCCATCGGGATTCACTCCGTTCGAAGAGGAGATGCTGAAGATGCGGGCGGACGTCCGGGACCTCAAGGCCGCCGTAGAGGAGCTCAAGACCCAAGACTCCGAGCCGGTCCCTCCACCGCGCGACCCGCCCCGGGAGGGCCGGACGTGAGGATCCCCGTCCTCGACAACGGAGGTCAGTGGACCCACCGCGAGTGGAGGGTCCTACGCGACCTCGGCGTCGACAGCGAGATCGTGCCCAACACGACGCCGATCTCGAAGCTCGCGGCGGACGGGATCGTTCTCTCAGGGGGAGCGCTCAGCCTCGAGGGATCCGACGCCCCGCTCGGGGCGGTGGGGGAGTGGATCGACTCGGTCGAGCTCCCGGTCCTCGCGATCTGCCTCGGCCACGAGTACCTGGGCCGTCATTTCGGCGGAATGCTCGGGAAGGCGTCGCCCGAGTTCGGATCGGTCGAGCTCATCGTCGACGCTCCGGACCACCCTCTTTTCGCCGGCCTCCCGCCCCGCCTGCGGGTCTGGGCGAGCCACAACGACGCGGTCGTCGTGCCGCCTCCCGGCTGGCCCGTCCTCGCCCACTCGCCCGGCTGCCCGGTCGAGGCGATGGCGCACCCCCGGCGGCCCATCTGGGGGGTCCAGTTCCACCCCGAGGTGGAGCACACGGAGGGGGGACGGGAGATCTTCCGCCACTTCCTCGACGCCTGCCGCCGGTAGCGGACTGGCGGGCGCCGCCGGGAATATGTACGCCTCCCGGCTCGTCGAATCGTCCTCACGATGGCACGACTGCGGCGCGGCTCCGGCATCCGGGAGCACGATCTGGTGGCCCGGGCGAAGGCCCTGCGGGCATCGGTCGACCCCCTCCTCCCCCGGCGGACCGCAGATTGCCCTCCGGAGCGGTTCGATCGGCTGAAGACCGAGCTCGAGGAAGTGCGGTCATACTCGGACGATGCGAAACGCCTCGAGCGGCTGAGCCGATGGGGCGACCCCCTCGCGCGAGCCTACGCGGGCCTCCTCAAGTTCGCGCTCGAGCCGTCGACGCCGACCGTCGTGGCGTTCGCCGTACCGGACGGCGAGGTCTCCTACGCCCCACTCGCCCGGACCACACGCGAGGCCGAGGTGGCGGTCCAGCAGTCGGACGACCCCGCCCGGCTTCTCCTGGGCTACCTCGAGTGGGCCCGGAGGGGCTACCACTTCTACGCGACCCGCCGGGCGCTCTGGTGCACGGGGCGGTCTCCGACTCCCCCCGAGGAGTTCCGGGCCGAGCGGATCGCTGACCTCCCCTACCGGCTCCTCGAGGACCCGGCGCACCACCGCTACCTCTGCTCCCACCTCAAGGACGGGGAGCCACGGCCCTTTCTCGAGGTCGGCTGGCCCGGGTCCGACACGGCGTTCCGGGTCTGTCGCCGGTGCGTCAAGGCCGAGCGCCATCTGCTCGGCAGCCTGTCCGACGGGGCCGCGGTCCCCGAGCCCGGCGAGGCGTTCCCGGTCCGAGCCGAGTGGAACGTCCGCTGCCAAGGGGGTCCGGAGTGCGTTCACGCTCGCCTGCCCGAGCTCCCGAAGAACCTGCGCCGGCAGTACGAGCTCGGTCGGCTGTCCGATGCCCAGCTGCTCGACGCCTACGCCGACGAGCTCAA
This sequence comes from Thermoplasmata archaeon, assembly GCA_030039135.1. Classification (GTDB taxonomy): domain Archaea; phylum Thermoplasmatota; class Thermoplasmata; order Lutacidiplasmatales; family UBA184; genus Lutacidiplasma. Next base: position 7,110 of record JASHQN010000154.1, read on the forward strand.
GCCCCGGATCGAGGGGACGGGGCGTCGGACCCTCGTCGCGGGTGGGTTCTGCTACGGCAGCGACACCGCGGCCTTCCTCGACGCGCTGGGCGGGACCCCGCTCGAGCGCCGGGCGCTCGAGCGTGCGCTGGCCGACGCGGCCGGCTACTTCGCGGTGGACGAGCCCTCCGCGAGCCGGGCGCTCGAGCGCCTCTGGCCCGATCACGCCGACGTGATCGTGCGGACGATCGTCCCGGACCCGGCCGAGGCGCGACGCTGGATCGACGAGACGCGTCGTGCCCCCGGCCGGGTCGCCGAGGTCCTCAAGCGGGCCCAGCGTCAGAGCGAGGAGCGCCAGGTCCTCGACGAGCTCCCCAAGTACCAACACCTGGCCCGGGAGGCAGCCTGGGTCGATCGGGTCGCCCGGGAGTATCGGATCCACGGGGAGACCGCGGCGGAACGCGCGATCGTCCAGTCCCTGCCCGGTGAGGGCAAGGAGCGCGGTCTCGCCTTTGGCCTCCTGACCGCGCTGGGACGGGGAGGCGCCCACGCCTGGCAGTTCTCGAAGACCGAACAGGAGTTCGGGGCCGCCCTCGCGGACCGTGCACGCCGGGTGCTCGCGGCCCCAGCGTCGGGGTACCATTCCGCCCTGGACGGGCTCCTTCAGGCGGCCGGTGTGGCCGACTGGGGGGTCCAGGAACCCGCCCCGCCCCCGGCTACCGACGTGTCAGAGTGACGCACGGGTCGGTGCGACCGGCCCTACGGACGGAGAGTAGTCAAAAATACCCGGGGCGACTCTTCATTATCCATCCGCTCACGGGCCTTCGGGAGGCTCAAGGGAGCGGAGCGCACCCCATGGTCGCCTCGAGCGTGACTACGTCGTCTGCCGTGGTCATCGCCGGGGACGAGGAGACCCGGGTGCTCCTCCGAGGGCTATTGCGGCTCCACCACTTCCGCGTCGATGGGGAGGCGGAGGGAGCCTCTCAGGGCCTCGAGCTCGTTCGGGAGCATTACCCGAACCTCGTGGTCGCGGACGTCAACCTTGCCGAAGGGAGTCCGACCGTGCTCGTGAGCGAGACGCGGAAGTTCGACCGGGGGATCCGTGTGGTGCTGGTGGCCCCCGCCTCCCGCCCGCCGGT
>JASHQN010000017.1 GCA_030039135.1 Thermoplasmata archaeon
CGCGCGACGCTCGTCGCTGCCGCGGGGCATTCCGGACCACCCGCAGCGGCCATGCGAGCCATCAACCGCGCGCTGGTTCGGGATCGCGTGCGCCGCTCGCTCACCTGGAACAGGGGAACGTGGACGGTCCGAACGGCAAACGGTCGCGGCGATCCCGCGGACCGGTTCCGCGGGGTCCTGGCCCGTTCCGTCTTCGATCTTCTCGCGACGCAGGACCGAGATCGGCTCCGGGCGTGTCGTGATCCCCGCTGCGCTCATGTCCTTCTCGCTCGGACCCGCACGCAACTCTGGTGCTCCCCCACCGGCTGCGGGAACCGGGCCCGCGTAGCGCGGCACTATCGTCAGGCGAAGGCGAGGTCGCGCGGATCTCCGCGGGATCGCTCGCCCCGTGCCAACCGGTCCCGGAGAAAGAGTTCCCGTGCCAAACCCGAAACAAGGTAGTTACGTTTCATATACCGAGGCCGACTACCGCGCCTCGCAGCGGGGTAGGGTAGTCAGGAAAGCGGTCGGCCCTGCCGTCCGTCCTGAAATCCCGACGGGCTCATAACCCGTAGATCCATGGTTCAAATCCATGCCCCGCTATCTCGCTCGATGCGTCCCTTAGCGGGGACCTACGGCGCGGAACTGCTCCGGCGCGAAGGTTTGCCCGTGGTCGGCGTAGTCCGCTAGGACGAGCGCGAACCAGCACCGCCGGAAGCGCCCTTGGGTTTGGACTTGCTACGCCGCCGCGGGGTGCGGGGGGCAGTACCGTTGCCCACGCCGGGGCTCGCTTCCATGGGTCCCGCAGCCTCGCTCGCAGGCGCGGGAGCCGGGGTCGCTTCCGCCAGCGGGCCGGCAGGCTCATCGGCAGGGAGAGGCGGAGGAGGAGGCGGGATCATCGGTGCGGCCGGGGAGGGCGAGATCATCGGTGCGACCGGGGCGGGCGCGGTGGGAGAAGGTTCGGTAGCGGAGGCTGCCGGGGCGGGAGGAGGGGCGACCGCGTGAGGGGCTCCATGATGCGCGGAGCTCGAGGGAGCCGCCGGTATCGGAACGAACTCTCCGGGCCGCCATGTATGGGGCTGGCGCAGGATGGCGGGGTCCTTGAGGAAGAGGTCCGCATGACCGCAGGCGCGGCAAATGCGGGTGCCGAGGGAAAGCTCTCCTTGGGATCGCAGCGACAGGGTTCCCCGGCCGATCATCCCGGTCTTGAGTTCGTTCGCCCAGACAAAGTCGTTCGCACCACAATTACTGCACACCGGAGCCACCGGACTTCACCCGCTGCGCGTGTGAAGAGGCGACCTATGCAAGAAAAGGGTTGCGTCCCTCTCCGAAGGCCTCCCTACGCGGACCAAGGGTCGGTGGAACTCCACGCGAAATGCCCATAGGCTCGTACGGTTGACAGGTGATCGATGACCGCCCCCTCGTTTCGTCGGATCGCGGTCGCGATCGACGGATCGCCCCGCGCCGCGGAGGCGCTCGACTATGCGATCGACCTTGCCCGGCGGTACGGAAGCGATCTCACGGTCGTCGGGGTAGCCCCCCTGATTCCGGTCTACATCGCGCCGACGGAACCGATGATTCCGGCGACGATGCCGGTGAGCGAGCTCGGCCGCTACCGTGAGATCATCGGTCAGGCCGTCGCCCGCGCGAAGGCGGGGGGAGTAACCTCGGTCACCGGGGTCGCCTACGAGGGCGTCGTGGTCGACGAGCTCCTCACCCATCTCGAGAAGCATGCGAGCGATCTGCTCGTCGTCGGGTCCCGCGGCCTCTCGACGGCGAAGCGGATCCTGCTCGGGAGCGTCTCGAGCGCGGTCGTGGCGAACGCGCCCTGCCCGGTTCTGGTCGTGCGGTCGTCCGTCACGAAGGCCGGCGGCTGATCCGGACCCGCGTCGGCACGGGCAGCTTGTGCGACGCCTTCCGCAGCGCTTCCTTGGCAACGGGCAGGTGGGCGTCGGTCGTGTAGATCGTCAGGAGCTCGGTGCCGATCTGCGCTCGCACGGCGTGACCCACCGGCTTACCGAAGGCCCGTCGCATGCCGTCCGAGATACGGTCTGCCCCCGCGCCCATCGCCATCTTGTGCTCGCGAAGGATCTGATGGGGGAACCGCCGAACCTTGAGGTGGAACTCGTTCGGAGCGTGCTTCTCGAGCACTCGCACCGCGCTGACGCGGGCGGCCTCGAGCGCGATGTCGCGCACCTGCGCCGCCTCCTCCGTACCGAGCGACAGCACCAGCGGAAACGCGGTCCTCAGGTTTCCGGTGTCGAATTGAGTCACTCGGCAGGTGGGGACCCCGCCCATGTACTCGCGCCGGGTGTAGACCTGCCCCTCGACCTTTCGGTACATCCGGGCCGGCTTACGCGTCATGGGCGCGGCCGAGACGGGCGGCCCATTAAAACGGTTGCGCGGCGCGCTGCGTCATCCGGTAGGGTGTGACGCTCCCGCCGCCAGGAGCCGCGCGCCGGAGCGGGCCGGACGCACCTCGATGGCCGGCACGCGGGCCACCGTCAGCCAGCGAACGATCGCATCGTGACTCCTCCGATCCGGTGGTCGTGCGAAGAAGCAGCGGCCGAACATCGCTTGAGCAGCGTGCGCGCCGCGCCGCCGCAGGGCGCGAATCACTCGCCTTAGGGGGTCCGACGCAAGACCTACTCGGTCGGTGAACCGCTCACTCGAGTCGAAAAACCGTTCGGGATCCGGCCGGCGCAAAAGCTCCGGAAGATCCCGCGAGGCGCGGTCGATCCGCTCGCGCCAACGCGGGCTCCGTAGGATCGCGGGAGACGGGATCGGACCACCGACGATCCCGACGATCAGCGGGTCGTCCGACGCGCGGTGGACCACTCGGCCCCAGGGCGGAATCCCGGGTCGGAGTCGGAACTCGATCCCTCCTCCCTTGTAGATCGACGCGACGCCGCCCAGCCCTCCTTCCCCGAACAGGTCCGCCAGATGTGCGACGGCCAGGGCCTCAGAGGAGGGCCGACCGACGAGTGCGGCGGTCGCGAGCGCCGTGGCCGCGGCGCCCGCGGCGCTCGAACCGAACCCCTGGCCGATCGGGACCTGGTGGGTGAGGTGCACGCTCAGCGAGCCCGCGTGCCTCGAGAACAGACGACGCGCTACCTCTTCCGAGATCGGTAGGGGCCCGGGGAGATCACTGGACAGTTGCACGCGCCGAGCTCCGCCCGCGGCGAGACGCGCTCGCGCGAACACGCCCAGCTCGAGCACGACCCCGGCTCCGATCGAGCCCCGACCTCTCGGATCGCGCGCCGCCATCGAGGGCCGGAAGACCCCCGTCACATGGGCCGGCGCGAAGGCGCGGACCTCGACGATCCGTCCGGCGCTCACGAAAAGCTCTACCCGGCGCCGATGAAGAACAATGGCTTATAAGCGAACCACGCTTTGAGATAACTCAGTAACCGCTGTGGACGGTGGTACGGGCAGTCATGAGTGAACCGGATGTGCCTGCGGCGCCCCACGACTCGTTCGATCGGCTGAACTTCCTCGAGCTGCGGAACACCCAGCTCGCCGAAGCGATCAAGCGTGTCGAGAGCGAGCGGCACTACATGGAGGCCGAGATCCTCCGTCTGCAACGGGAGGTCAAGCGCCTCAAGACGGAGCTCGACCGACTGCGCTATCCTCCGCTCATCGTCGGAAGCGTTCGGGACGTCCTCACGGACGGTCGAGTGATCGTGAAGTCGTCGACCGGGCCGGATTTCGTCGTCAACTCGGCGGAGTCGGTCGAGCACGCGAAGATCACGGTGGGTTGCCGGGTGGCGCTGAACAAGCAGACGCTCGCCGTCATGGGGGTGCTTCCGGCCTCCCTCGATCCGCTCGTCACCGCGAGCGAGATCGTGGACAAGCCATCGATCAGCTACGGGGACATCGGGGGCCTTAGCGACCAGATCCGGGAGATCCGAGAGGCCGTCGAGTACCCGCTCCTCCGTTCGGAGCTGTACAAGAAGGTCGGAGTCGACCCGCCGAAGGGCGTGCTGCTGATCGGCTCGCCGGGCACGGGGAAGACGATGATCGCGAAGGCGGTGGCCCACCACACGAACGCGACGTTCGTCCGGCTCGTCGGCAGCGAGCTGGTTCAGAAGTACATCGGGGAGGGCGCGCGGCTCGTTCGCGAGCTCTTCCAGCTCGCCCGCGAGAAGGCCCCGACGATCATCTTCATCGACGAGGTCGACTCGATCGGAGCGAAACGCCTCGAGGTCGCCACCAGCGGGGACCGCGAGGTCCAGCGCACGTTGATGCAGCTGCTCGCCGAGATGGACGGGTTCGAGCCGCTGTCCAACGTGAAGATCATCGCCGCCACGAACCGACCCGATATCCTCGACGACGCGCTCCTGCGGCCCGGCCGGTTCGACCGGATCATCGAGATCCCCGTACCGAGCTTCCAGGGCCGGGCGGAGATCTTCCGCATCCACTCCCGGGGCATGGCGATCCGCGAACCCGTCGACTTCGAGGCGCTCGCGAGCCGGTGCGACGGGGCGACCGGCGCCGACATCCGCGCGATCTGCACGGAAGCCGGCATGTGGGCGATCCGCGAGGAGCGCGACAGCGTGACCGCCGCGGACTTCGACCGCGCGATCGAGAAGGTCGTCGGCGAGGAAGAGCTCCGCAAGGAATCGGTCACGATGTTCGCCTGAGCGGGCCCCCGGAGCCCCAGCCCGGGCCGGGCAAGCGGCTGCGCTCGAATCACCCGAGCGCCGGTCCCTTCACCGAAACCCGTCCGAAGATTCGGGGCCCGACAGGCACCGAGAGGTCGAGAAGGTACGCCGAGTCGCCGGTTTCGAACGCGACCGCTCG
>JASHQN010000155.1 GCA_030039135.1 Thermoplasmata archaeon
CTCCGCGGGTCCACGGAGAGGTCCCTTACCGCGCGCATCTTGTTCCCTTCGCGGGCATTACCCCGATCAGGTTCCTGGGGTCGACGAGGTTCCCCTCGCCCTCTCAGCCGTTGACCAGCTCCCCCTTACCCGGATTTCGTAGCGGGCCCGCGGCGATAACCTTTACCTGAGCTCCGCCGCACGCCTTATGCGGTCGCCGCGTCTTTCCTGATGGAGGAAACTCCGTGGCGGTTCCCATCGAGAAGCTCCGCTTCGGGACGGAGCTCGTCAAACGCGGCTTCGCCCGCATGCAGCAGGGTGGGGTCATCATGGACGTCACGACGGCCGATCAGGCCGCGATCGCTGAGGAGGCCGGCGCGGTCGCCGTGATGGCGCTCGAGCGCGTGCCCGCGGACATCCGCGCGGCGGGCGGCGTGGCCCGCATGGCCGATCCGCTCAAGATCCGGGAGATCCGGGAACGGGTCTCGATCCCAGTGATGGCGAAGTGCCGGATCGGACACACCGCCGAGGCGCGCGTCCTCGAAGCCCTCGCCGTCGACATGATCGACGAATCGGAGGTTCTGACCCCGGCGGATCCGTTCTTCCACGTCGACAAGAAGCAGTTCCGCATCCCGTTCGTCTGCGGGGCACGGAACCTGGGAGAAGCCCTACGGCGGATCGACGAGGGCGCGGCGATGATCCGGACGAAGGGTGAGGCCGGCACGGGCAACGTGGTCGAGGCCGTCCGGCACATCCGCCAGATCGCTCAGGAGGTCGCCGAGGTCATCCGGATGCCGAAGAAGGACCTCGCCGCATGGGCGAAGCGCGAGCGCGTGCCCGAAGGGCTCGTGCTCGAGGTCCGGAATCTGGGACGGCTGCCCGTCGTCAACTTCGCGGCGGGTGGGATCGCCACGCCGGCCGACGCTGCTCTCGTTCGCCTCCTCGGCGTCGACGGACTGTTCGTCGGAAGCGGGATCTTCAAGGCCCAGCATCCGATGAAGGTCGCCCGGGCGATCGTCGAGGCCTCGAACCAGTACGACCATCCCGACGTGGTGGCACGGGTCTCGGCCGGTCTTGGCGAACCGATGAAGGGCGTCGACATCGCGAGCCTCGCCCCCGGGGAGATGATGCAGACCCGGGAGTCCGTCGCGAACGGCGGACGGCGCAGCGAGACCGAGGCCTAGGCGGCCCGCGCGACGGCGCGCGGACGCTCGCCTTCGGTGTTTAAGGCTTAGGAACCAGTGACACGGCCGTGCGCATCGTGCAGGTCGCGCCGTTCTTCCACCCCCATGCGGGGGGCGTCGAGTCGCACGTCCGCAGCCTGGCACGGGAGTTCGCCCGCGAGGGTCACGACGTTACGGTCGTCACGTCGCGCTACCGCGCCGACCTCGCCCTCACGGCCTCCATGGAGGGGTACCGCGTCGTACGGACCTGGACGCCCGGCGTCGCGTTCAACACCCCCTTCGACTTCGGCACGGCCGCCACGATCCGCAAGATCGACGCCGACGTGATCCACCTGCACTACCCTCCTCCCCTCACCTCGTTCTTTGCGACCGGAGGGCTCTCGGGCCGCACGGTACCGGTCTGCCTCACCTACCATTGCGACCTCTTCCTCGACGGGCTCGGCGGGCGCGCGCTCGCGGCGCTCTACCAGCGGGTCTTCGTTCCTCCCACGCTTCGACGCGTCGACCGTATCATCGTGCACACCCGCAGCTACGGGGTGACCTCGACGATGCTCCGGGGCCGGAACCTCTCGGTGATACCGTCCGTCGTCGACCTCGACTGGTTCCGACCGGGTCTCGATGCGAGCGCGCTGAGGGGCGACCTCCGCCTCGAAGGTAAGCGGGTCCTCGCGTTCACCGGTCGCCTCGTCGCGCACAAGGGCGTCGACGTGATCCTCCAGGCGCTGACCCGCCTGCCGTCGGACGTGGTGCTCCTCGTGATCGGGTCCGGCCCGAGGCTCCCCACCCTCGTCGGCCTCGCCCGTCGGCTCGGGGTGATCGATCGGGTCCGGTTCTGCTCAGGAGTGACCGACGACGCCCTCCCCCGCTACCTCGCGCTCGCGGACGTCTTCGTGTTCCCGTCGCAGAACCGGCTCGAGGGCTTCGGCCTGGCCGTCGCGGAGGCGATGGCCGCCGGCCTACCGGTCGTGATCGCGAACATGCCCGGGGTCCGCGAGGTGATCGAGGACAAGCAGGAGGGGCTCCTCGCGGAGCCGCTCCTCGCCGACGACCTCGCGCGGAAGATCCGGATCCTCCTCGATGACCCGGACCTCGCCCGACGCATGGGGGCCGCCGGCCGCCGCCGCGCGGAGGAGCGCTACGGCCTCGCGACCGTCGCCCGCCAGCTCGTCAGCCTGTACGCAAGCCTGCGCGCAGCTGGTTGATCTGGACCTTGAGGCGGGTCGCTTCGGTCCGAGCGGCCTTCTTCCAGTCGGCCTCGACGGAGGCGTAGATGATGCTCCGCGAGGCGCTGATGAGGAGGGCGCGCCCGTGGGCGTCGACGCCGTCGCGGACGGCGGTCGAGAGCGAGCCGCCCTGGGCGCCGACTCCCGGTACGAGGATCGGGATCGTGTTCCCGAGCAGGGACCGGGCCGCCCGGAACGCGTCGGAAAAGGTCGCCCCGAGTACCGTGCCCACGTTCCCGTGGGCGTGAGCGAGGCGCCGGACCTCTCCGACGACGGCGAGCCACAGCGGGCCCCGAGGGGTCGGGATCTCCTGGAAATCCGGGGCCCCGGGGTTCGACGAGTGGGCGATGACGAAGATCCCATGGGTCGGGTCATCCAGGAACGGCTGGATCGTGTCCCAGCCGATCCACGGCGTCACTGTGACGGCATCGAACCGGAACTGCTGGAACGCCCCGTCTCGGAACTGCCGCATCACGTTCGGGATGTCGTTCGCCTTGAGGTCGAGGATCCGCAGTCGCGTGGCCCCGATCTTGCGCGCGATCCGTTCGAGGGCCACGAACCCGCGCGGACCGTAGCGCAGGTAGAAGCCGAGCTGCATCTTGTAGGCCGCCGCGGATGGGTACGTCGCCGCGACGATCCCGTCGAGGAAGCGATCGAGCTGCTCCCGGGCCGGCAGCCGACGCAGGGGCTTCGGCATCTGGGAGGGGTCGGGATCGAGTCCCACGCACACCAGGGAATCGCGGACCCGGAGGATCCGGTCGACCCGCTGGACGAACGTCTCGGGCACTTTAGCGGGGTCAGGAGACGGCAGGGAAATAGGTTCCTCTTGCCTCCTTCCACCGACCAGGGGCCGCGAGGCGCTTTTTATCGGGGCCCGCGATGGCCGCCGGCCGCGAGGGAGCGCACGTGGTGGCAGTCGAGCCTCCGGGACCGGCCGAGCGACGGCTGGCCTCGCTGCACGCCGGCACCGAACCGGTCGAGGTCGTCGGCCGGGTGGTGACCCTCGAGCGGCGCGAGGTGACGCGCCGCTCAGACGGGACGCGACGCCCCCTCCTCTCCGGCCTTTTGAGCGACGGGACCGCGACGGTCCGTTTCACGTGGTGGGACCCTCCCCGGGAGGGGGTCGAACGCGGCACGGTGCTGCGTGCCGTGGGCGCCGAGGTGAGGGAGTTCCGGGGGCGGCCGGAGCTCACGTTCACCTGGCGCACGCGGGTCGGACCGGCGAGCGCCGCGGAGCTCCCCAACGTTCGAGGCGAGGAGCTCCCGAGTCGGAGCCTCGCCGAGCTGAAGGGACCGGACGAAGGCTTCCGGGTCGACGTTCGCGTCGTGCGGGTCGCCCCCCGGTCCGTCACCGTAGGACAGGAACAGCGGGTCGTCCACGAGGGGCTCCTTGCCGACCGGAGCGCGACGATCCAGTTCTCGTCGTGGAGCGACTTCGGGCTCGTCCCCGGCGAGGCGATCCGCATCGCCGGAGGCTACGTCCGGCGGTTCCGGCAGCGACCTCAGCTCGTCCTGGACGAGCGGTCGACCATCCTGCGCATCGAAGGCGCCGATCTCCCCGAGCCGGCGGCCGTCCTTCGATCGCCGCCGGTGTCGGTAGCCCAGGTCGAGGACGCCGGCGGGGGTGCGTCCGTCGCCGTCGAAGGGATCGTCGTCGGCCTCCTGCCGCCGAGCGGCGTCGTCTACCGCTGTCCGACGTGCCGCCGGACCGTGAAGGGTGGGATCTGCCGGGTACACGGACAGGTCGAGGGCCAGCCGGATCTGCGGGCCCGCCTCGTCCTCGACGACGGAACCGGCGCGCTCACGATCAACGCCGGCCGGGAGGCGACGGAACGGCTCTGGGGAGTGACGCTCGCGGACGCACGCGCCCGTCTTCGCGATCTCCCCGACCCGAGCGTGCTCGAGGAGCAGCTCCTGGAGAGCGTCCTCGGCCGCCGCCTGAGGGTCCGGGGGGCCGGGAGCCAGGACGATTTCGGCGTGACGATCGAACCGGAGTCGATCGAGACGATCGACGTCGATCTCGAGACGACGGCCGCCGAGCTCGCGGCCCGCCTCGCGCGAGGCAGCTAGTGGCGCGTCGTGAGCCCGCCTGGCGGGTGACCGCCCGGGAGATCGAGAGCTCCCTCGAGGAGGAGCGAGGGACCGGCGAGCGCCCGGTGAGCTACCTCCTCTCCCCGTTCGGCGCGAGGATGAACCGCGCGATCGTCGCCGGGACCCTCACGCCCGCCGAACCGGTGGGACGGGAGGATCCGCCGACCTTCTGGCGGGCGCGGCTCTCCGACCCGACCGGAGCGATCGCGATCACCGCGGGCGGCTTCCAGCCGAAAGCGATGGCCCAGCTCCGGGTCGCGCGAGAACCTCGGCCGGCGATCGTGGTCGGCAAGGTCCACCTGTATCGCGGCCGGGACGGGGTCGCGTACCTCTCGCTACGAGCCGAGAGCGTCCGGTCGGTCGCGGAGCACGACGAGCGGGCGATCCTCGCCGACATCGTCCGGCAGTCGCTCGACCGCCTCGACCTCGTGGAGCGGCTCGAAAAGGAGCCCAACGTCGCCGATCAGGTGCTGACGCGCGAAGGGGTGCCCTCAGCCTGGATCCGGGCGGCGCGCGAATCGCTCCGACGCTACCCCACCGTCGACCGGGCCGCGTTCCGTCGCGAGCTCGCTTCGGCCGTTCGTCGGGTGGCCGGAGAGAGCGGTCCCGTCGCGCCGCCCGAAGGATCTCCCTCGCGAGTCACGATCACGCGGGCCCCGCCGCCCGCCCCCCCGGCCCCTCCCCCGTCGGCCGCGGAACGCGAGGAGGAAGCCGTGTTCCTCTCGCTCCTCGACGAGATCGCGGAGGTGTCGATCGACGGCTACGCCGACCTGAAGGAGGTGATGAGCCGGCTCGAGGCCCAGGGGGTCGTCGCCGGGCGCGCCGAAACGGTGCTGAATCGGCTCGAGGAAGGCGGCGTCGTCGAAGAACCGATCGTCGGTAAGCTCCGTCGGGCCTAGCCCGCGGTCCGCCACGACCTCGTGGGCGGCGGATCGACGCCGGCACCCCGTCGGCGACTCACGACGAGGTCGAGGGAGCTGGCACTCCCGGAGCCTCGATCGGAGGGAAACTCCGCCGGACGTACCACTCTTCGAGCAGGTTGTTGACCAGGATGGAGACGATGGCTACGCCCAGCACCACCGAGACGATTGTGCGCACGGTCGACGACGGCAGTGCGGTCGACGTGGTGAGGAGCGAAAGGGCGAGCACGACGGGGATCACCCCTCGGACGCCGGCGAACGTGATCGTGCCGTACCACGCGCGAGGAAGGGAGCGGTCGGCCCGGCCCGCGAGCTGTCCGAGTCGCGCGAGGGGATAGTGGGCGTAGACGAAGAGCGCGCGCCCCGCGAACAGCACGGAGAACACGAGGAGGATCAAGGGGAGGTAGTCGAGGACTCGGGTCGACTCGAGCAGGAGACCCATCGCGAGGAAGACCAGGGAATTGACGATGTAGACGACCACGCGCCAGAACGACATCACGGCCTCGCGGACGCTCGCGCGCATCGCCCGAGGGGCGACCCACGCGCCGACGCCGATGCCCGCTATCGCCGTCGCGACGATGCCCGAGGTGCCGAGCGCGGTCGCCCCGAGGTACGTGCCGTAGGCGACAACGACCGAGAGCGCGGTCTCGACCGCCGCGTCGTCGAGCCATCGGTGCAGGGCGTACGCCCCCGCGGCGACGGCGACGCCGATCACGACGCCGCCGCCCGACAGCCAGAGGAACTGCGCCAGCGCGGGGAGGAAGGCGATCGTCCCGGTCGCCGCGACGCCGAGGAGGATCACGAACAGCACGACCCCGACGCCGTCATTGAGCAGCGACTCGCTCTCGACGATCGTCGAGAGCTCCGCCGGCACCTTCAGCCGCCGGAACAGCTCCACGACGACGATCGGGTCGGTCGGGGAGAGGATCGCCGCGAGCAAGAAGGCGGCCGCGAACGGGATCACGGCGACCTCGCTCACGAGGAAGCCGGTGAAGAACGTCGTGAACAGGACGCCGATCAGCACGAGGAACAAGATCAGCGGGGCCCGCTTCCGCAGTAGACGATAGTCGATGTGGATCGCCGCCTCAAAGACGATCGGGGGAAGCAGGATGTCGAAGAAGAGGGTGGGGGTGAGGAGGCTTCGCGCGGCGGACGCGACGCCCGTGAGGGCGGTGTGCTGGGCGACCCAACCGATGACGACGCCGAGCACGACGAGGGCGATCGTGTACGGGACCCGAAGACGCGCCGCGACGATGACCAGGAGGATCGCGACCAGGAGCAGGGCGAGAAGTGGCAGGATCGGGGCCATCGTACGTCGATTCGTGACCCGCGCCCGGCTCTTGGTCTTGTGGGCGGACGGAGCCCGGCTCGATGGCCTCCGGGTCCCGGCGCGCGGTCCGGACGCCCTCCGAGACCCGCCGACCGCCCCGCCCTCGAATGCCTATATATATGCCCCGGGCTCGGGGCGGCGGGGGAATGAGGAACACCTGTCTCTCCGATTTCGTGACGAGACCAGCGACGAGCTGACCCCCGACCTCCTTCACACGTAGACCCATGGCCGAGACCCGACCGCCCCGAACGCTCGCGATTGTGCTCGCGATCATCGTCGTCGCCGCCGGAGCCGGTGGGATCGGGTTCCTCTACTACGAAAACCACCGTCCCGGTCCTTCCGGGCCCCTGACGGTCCAGGTGGGCGACAACGCGACGGTGAACTACATCGGCATCTTCGGCGCGGGCCCGCAGGTCGGTCGCGTGTTCGACACGTCCGAGTACGCGGTCGCGATGAACGATCTCGCGTGGCCGAAGTCTCTCCTCTACACCTCGCGAGGGGCGTCTCCGGCGAACTACACGCCGCTCCCCGTGTACGTGGGGTCGACGGCGCCCGCCGCCGGCTACACGGTCGGCAACCTCACGTTCTCGAGCGTCGTGACCGGCTTCTGGCAGGGGCTCGTCGGCCTGCCGGGGAACCAGACGCACTACGTCACGGTCCCGCCGAGTCTCGGCTATAGCTTCGTCAACGGTTCGTGCTTCGTCACCCAACCGCTGACCTACACGAAGCCGGTCCTCGTCACTCTGACCCCAGCGGGATTCGCGAGCGCGTTCCCCTCGGTCACGGCGACCCCGGGCCTCGAGTTCACCGACCCGCTCTACGGTTGGCCGGACCTGATCCTCACGGTCAACGCGACCGCGGTCGCCTACGAGAACCTCCCGTCGCTCGGAATGACGACGAGCCCGTCGGGCTGGTCGGTCGCCGTGACCAGCATCACGTCGACCACGATCACGCTCGTCAACCAGCTCTCCCCGGGCCAGGCCGGGCTCGTCAAGGGCAAGTCGACCGCCTCGATCTGCGGCACGACATCGTTCATCGTTTCCCAGGTGAATCTCGGGGCCTCGACCTACACCGAGGACTTCAACACCGAGGTGGCGGGCCAGACGCTCATCTTCATCGTCTCGGTCGTCGACATCTTTCCGCCGAGCTGACCGGACTCCTCCGGGGCCCGGGCGACCGTCGCGCCTAGCCGCTGAGCGTGACCTTGCCCCGCTTGAGGAGTTCCTGCAGGTGGGCCTCGGCCGCCGACTCGGCGGCGGCGCTCGCGCCCGAGCCACCGCGCCGGGGCGCGTACGCCCGGACGGTCCGACGGGCCTCGTCGCGGCGGGCCCGGATCTCCCCGAGCGTGCGTCGCCCGTCCCGCTCGAGGTCGCGCATTTCCCGAGAGACCGCGTCGATCTCGGCCATGACCGCCGAGCGCTCCTTGCCCTTCGTCCGAAGGGCGGCGACGAGCCCGCCGGCGTCGACGAGCTTACCTCGGACCTCGTTCATCTTCGCGTCGCGGTCGACTTTGGCCTTCGAGAGTTCGGCGGTGAGCCGTTCGACCTCCGCGCGGGCCGCTGCGATCCGCGCTTCCGCCTCCTTGCGCTGACGATCGTGTTCGGCGACGACCTGGGTGCGGGCTTCCGCCACCTTGAGGTCCTGGGAGCGCTGGCGGAGCTGGGCGATCAGCGCGTTCTCCTCGGGCAGCGGGAGCGCGTTCGTCTGCTGCCGGAGCTCGAGCTGCGCGATCTCGCGGCGGATCTGCTCCGGTCGCACGCGCTCTCCCGGCTCGAACGAGAGCTTGAGCTCCCGGAGCGCGACGACGGCTCGCTCGAGCGCGCCGCGGGCCGCGATCCGTTCGGCGCGGAGCGCGGCCAGGCGCTTGCCCATCTCTCCGTGCTCGCTGTAGAGGCGCTCGACCTCCATCGCGGGGACCTGGCGCCGCTCGTAGAGGGCCTTCTGCTCCTCGCTGAGCCGGCGCATCTCGACGATCAGATCGTGCCGCTTCTCACCCAGGCTCTTCAGGCGCGAGTCGATCGACCGCAGGCGGGAGCGGGCGTCGCGCTCCTCCGTGACATCGGTGTCGGACAGGATCGGCCGAGGGGCCACGTTCCCAAGAGGCGGGCTCCTTCAGAAAAGGGCTTCCGTCGGGCCGGGAGGACCCCCATCGCTCACCCGCGACGGTCGAGAACGTACCAGAGGTGCGACGTCCGATCCTCTGTGGCGCGGACACGCACCAACCCGGCTCGGGTGAACCGCTCGAGCGTCGCCTTGCGGAAGTACTGGATCGGCTCGTCCGTCGGCACGTAGCGGCGCACGTCCGGGGCGACCACGATCCCCTCGCGGAAGTGGGGGTCCCGGACCGATCGGACCGCGAAGAGATGCCGGCCGTCCGGCCGGAGCACCCGAGCGACCTCGGACGCGAGGCGGTCGAGCTCAGGGTCCGAGAGGATCATGTAGACCACGTGAGCGTAGACGACGTCCTCGCTTTCCGTGGCCGTCGACGCGAGCGCGTCGAAGAGGTCCGCCTCTTCGAAGCGGAGCGAGGGCGGGTTGTCGGGATTCGCCCGGGCCCTCGCGATGGCGAGCGAGGAGTGGTCGACCGCTCGCACCCGGATCCCCGAGCGGGCGAGCGCACGGGAGTCGCGCCCCGGGCCGCACCCGAGCTCGAGCAGATCGAGGGGACGGGCGCAACCGGCGAGGGCGGCGAGGGCCCAGGCGCAGAAACGGCTCGGGGGACCAAGGAATCGGGACGGGTCCTGCGCGTAGTACGCCTCGGAGATCGCCCGGCGCCGGGCCCGGTCGGGATAGACTACCGCCGACGTGGAGCGGACCGGCCTCCCTCGCGCCCGTCCCGGCGGGAACGGGCCGGCCCCTCCCGCTCCACGAACTGTTGGGCAGCGAAGAGGGCGGCGGGGACCGCGGCGTCGATGTTCACCACCGCGAGCGGAGCGCACGACTGGAGCATCGCGTTGAGCGCCGCCTCGCCCCGGCCCCCGCGTCCGTAGCCGGTGGATGTCGGGACTCCAACGACGGGGGCGCGCACGAGCCCGGCGACCACGGTGGGGAGCGCCCCTTCCCGTCCGGCGAACACGAGGTAGATCTCCGGCCGGGACCGTTCGATCCGGCGGATCGCCGCCAGGAGCCGATGGAGCCCCGCGACTCCCACGTCGTGCTCGTGGACCACGCGGATGCCGAGGGCGCGGAGGAGCTCGCGCGCTTCCTCCGCGATCGGCACGTCGCTCGTTCCAGCTGTTACTATGGCGGCGGTGCCCGGGCGGTAGCGAACTCCGAGCGGTCCCTCGAGGCGGACCAGCCTCCCCCCCGCGAGCGACCGCAGGGGAAGGCCCTCCACCCGAGCCCGTTCGAGCGCCCGGCGTTGGGTCGGTGTGGGCCGGGAGATTAGTGCGCCCCCTCCCTGGGCATGCAGGTTCCTCAGGATGCCGAGCAAGTGCTCGACCGTCTTGCCCTCGCCGAGAACGACCTCGGGGACCCCGACCCGTCGGGGACGGTCGCGGTCGAGCCGGGCGTACCCTCCGACCTCGAGTTCGGCGCCGGCTCGGCGCCTCCCGGCCGCTCCGTCCCGTCGCGACACGGACCCCTCACCCAAGCCGTGATATAGCGGGTTTCGGTGGCACGCGGGACCCTTCCTCATGGTCGACTTCTCACTCACGCCCGAGCAGGAAAGCCTGCGGGACGCCGCTCGGAAATTCGCGCGGACAGAGATGGCACCTCACGCCGCGGAATGCGACCGGACCGCTCGGTTCCCCGAAGAGATCTACCGTAAGGCGCACGACCTCGGTCTGATGAACCTCAACGTCCCAACGGAGTACGGCGGAAGCGGGCTCTCCCTCGTCGAGCAGTGCCTGATCGTCGAGGAGCTCGCCTACGCCTGCGGCGGGATGACGACCTCGATCATCGCGAACTGCCTAGCCCTCGAGCCGATCCTCCTCAGCGGCACGCCGGATCAGAAGCAGCGGATCCTGCCGCCGTTCTGCGCGGAGTACCACCTCGCGTCGTTCTGTCTCACCGAGCCGTCCGGGGGTAGCGACGCCGGAAGCCTGACGACGCGCGCACGCAAGGACGGCGCCGAGTACGTCCTCGACGGGGAGAAGTGCTTCATCACCAACGCTCCGCACGCCTCGCTCTACACCGTGTTCGCGACGGTCGACCCCACGCTTCGCCACAAGGGCATCGCCGCGTTCGTGGTCCCGCGGGCGACGCCCGGGGTGATCCCGGGCAAGGACGAGGAGAAGATGGGCCACCGCGCGTCGGCGACCAGCACCGTTCGCTTCGAGGAGGCGCGCGTGCCGGCCGCGAACCGACTCGGCGCGGACGGCGACGGGTTCGCGCTCGCGATGCGCACGCTCGACCAGACCCGGACCCCGATCGGC
>JASHQN010000156.1 GCA_030039135.1 Thermoplasmata archaeon
TCGGACCGACGCTGCCCGCGCGGTTAGGCCTGGGTCGCGGTGAACACACAACCGCGCGTGGCGTGCTTCGTAGGGTCCGGCTTCGAGACCTCCCATCGCTGCCCGAGCCGGTACTCGAGAACGCTCCGCAGCAGCTGCGGGCACATCACGCGTCCGATCTCGGGAGAGTCGGCGGTGCACGCAAAGCAACCGGTGACCTTCAGCGTCAGGGGCCGCTCGCGGACCACCGTGAGATGGCCCATCGTATGCGTCTCGTAGTAGTCGCTGAGCGCCCGGGCGACCTCCTCGGGGGTGCGCCCGTCGACGTGTTCGGCGATCTCGCGGCCGAGCTGGCGGGCGATCGCTTCGATCAGCTCGGGCAGGTGAAGGCGAAATTCCTTGACGCCGGACGCCCGCATCCCCAGCGTCGCGATCTCCGTCAGGCGCTGGAACGGAACGGCCTCCTTGCCGTGCACGACCGGCAGGACCACGGATGGGGGATTCTCCAGCTCGACGAATCGAGGCTCGGCCCGCTCGGCGGGCGCCCAGAGACGGCGGTGATAGTCACGGGCCAGTTGGAGGAACAGCGGGGCGCTCGACCAGAGGGCGACCTGCTCCTCGCCCGTGCGGCCGAACCCTTCCTCGCTCGACACGTAGACGAGCGCTCCCGCACGATCGATCACCACCGAACGGTTCGTCACCGGGCCGCGGGCGTGCCGGAGCTCCGCGAACGAGGAGAGATGCTTCGCGTCGACGAGGTTCGCGGGATCGACCTCGGTGACGATCTTGACCTTGACGCCGCGATCGTGGGCTTCCCGAAGCGCCCGGTCGATGCCGGCGTCGATGACGCTGGGGAGCGAGCGACCGCTCGCGCTGAAGAAGACGTCATGGGACGCGGCGCCCACGCGCTTGAGCAGGAACCGCTGGATCGTCTCGCGGCCCTCGAGGACCGCGAACTTTCTCGGGTCCCGGTCGTCGAACTCCGTGCGGGCCTCCTCCCACTTGGAAAGGATCTTCTCCCGATCCTTCTCGAGCTGCCGGACCCGGTCGGAGGCGCGTCGGATCCATCGATCGATCAGTTCCTTGGGAGGAAGTGCTGCGAAACGCTGCGGCCGGCCGGCGGTCGATTCGAGCAGTCCCTCCTCCGTGAGCTGCTTGATGACGCGGTAGGCGTCGACCCGGTTGACCGCGGAGAGGCGGGCGAGCTCGCTCGCGGTCTGGGGACCGGCGCGGCAGGCGGCGAGATAGACGCGGGCCCCCTTCTCGGGAACCCCGTGCTGAGCCAAAAGCTCGAGGAGATCGGACCCGGGCCGCCCCACGCTCTGACGAGCCGCCGGTGGGTTAAAAGAGTGAAGGGGCAGGTTCGGCCGCCGTTCAGAGGGCGGCCTGGAAGTCCTCGACCGTCAGTGGGTACGGCGCCTCGGCCCCGCCCGGCCGGCCCTTGAGCACCTCGCGGGCGAGAAGCCAGTAGATCGTCGCGAGCGCGACCCGCCCTTTGTTGTTCGCCGGGATCACGAGGTCGACGTCCCGCGTCTCGTTGTTGACGTCGCAAAGCCCGACCACGGGGATGCCGATCGACACCGCCTCGCTGAGCGCCTGCTGATCGGTCGCCGGGTCGGTCACGAGGAGGACCTTCGGCTCGAAGTACTCGGCGAGGTTCGGGTTCGTCAGACAGCCGGGCACGAACCGCTCGGCGAAGGAGACCGCGCCGACGGTCTTGGCGAACACCCGGACCGGCTTCTGGCCGTACTGGCGTTGGGAGACCACGAGGATGCGGTCGGCCGGAAAGCGGTTCAGGAACTGGGCGGCCAGGCGGATCCGGCGGTCGGTCTCGCGCACATCGAGGACGTGGAGACCGTCGAAGCGCACCTTGTAAACGAAGCGGCGCATGCTCGCCGACTTCTGCTGGGTCCCGATGTGGACCCCGGCCGTGAGGTACGTTTCCTCGGGGACCAGGAGCTCACCGGGCCGGATGTCCTGACCCTCGGTCGCGGCGACCCGCTCCTCGGCCATCACCTCGTCGTCGGCCAATCGCTTACCTTCCGGTGGCGCGGCGGAGCCGAAGAAGTTCATTTAGCTTTGCCACCCGCTCCCCGCCGAGAAGCCCGCACTTCAGCCCCCGCGCGCCCGTCCCAAGCGCGACGTGAGCGAGCCAGCCCTCGGGGACTTCCCCCGAGCGATGCGAGGTCACGGTCGCCAGCTCATGATCTCGGGCGAGGTCCACGGTCGCCAGGGTGTCGGTCAGCGTGCCGACCTGGTTGACCTTGATGAGCACCGAGTTCGTCGAGCGCTTCTCGATGCCGGTCTGCAGGCGCGCCGCCGAAGTGGTGTAGAGGTCGTCCCCCACCACGAGCGCTTTCTGACCCACGGCTCGGGTGACCTCCGCGAAGCCGTCAAACGCCGTCTCCTCGAGCGGGTCTTCGAGATAGCGCACGCCGTAGCGATCGACGAGCTCGGCGACGAAGGCGACCTGACCCTGCGGATCGAGGGCCCGATCCCGGTAGCGGTAGCGACCCTCGCGGTAGAACTCGCTGGCCGCGAGGTCGAGCCCGGGGTCGACCGCGAGACGGAGCTCGTCCCGAGCTCGGGCGCACGCCCCCGTTAGCACCTCGAGAGCGCCGATGCTGTCGAGCGGCGCGACCCAACCGCCTTCATCCCCTCGACCCAGGGCCGCGGTGGGGAATCGGCGCCGGAGCTCCTCGCCGATCAGCGCATGGACCCTCAGCGCCGCCCGGATCGAGTCGGCCGGATCGGGGTTCTCCGCGTAGGCGATGAATTCCTGGATCTCGGGGCCCCCGATCGCGTGCACGCCCCCGTTCATACAGTTCCCGACGATCGCCGGGAAGTGCTCGCCGTCGACGCCGGGGCGGGCGAGCACCTTCCACAGCGGGCGCCCGCTCTCCACCCCGAACGCGATGGCGGTAGCGACCGAGATCGCCGTCGCCGTGTTCCCTCCGATCCGACGGAAGTCTGGCGTAGCGTCGACCTTGTGGAGAGCTCCATCGACCGCCGCCTGGTCCGCCGCGTCGAGCCCGAGGAGAGAGGGAGCGACGAGGGCGCGGGCCGTGTTCAGCGCCTCCGGAACTCCGCCGGACGGAAACGCTCGGACCTCGGTCGCGCCGGTGCTCGCTCCGCTTGGAGCGCCCGCCCGCCCGCGGGCGCCGGAGTCGAGGGTCACCGCGGCCTCCACGGTCGGCCGTCCTCGGCTGTCGTATAGAGGCGCTACTTCGACCGAGGCGATCCGGCTCATGGACCCTCCACGAACTCGACCAGGACGCCGCCGAACGCCGAGGGGTGGGCGAACCCGACCCGGCGACCCCGGGCTCCCGCACGGGAATGCTCGTCCACGACCCGGTCCCCTCGGCGGCGCACCTCGGCGAGCGCCGCGTCGACGCTCGGGACCCGGAACGCAAGGTGATGGAGGCCGGGGCCACGGTCGGCGAGGAACCGCGCAACCGGGCTCGAGGCGTCGGCCGGCTCGACCAGCTCGAGGTGGGTCTCCCCGAGAGAGACGAACGCGACGCGCACGCGGTTCGACGCGACGAGCTCGGGCTCGGAGTCGGGCGGACCGATGAGGGGTCGCCACCGTTCGATCGCCGCCCGCAGGTCGGGGACGGCGACGCCGACGTGATCGAGCTGCATGCTTCGCTCCGGCTCAGAACGCCCGGGATGGGGCTTGCTCGCCGAACTGGCGGCGCCACACGTCCGCGACCTCCCCCAGCGTCGCCCCGGCGGTCACGGCGGCGAGCACGTAGGGCATGACGTTCTCGCCTCGCTGGGTGGCAGCGTCGAGCGCCTCGACCGCGGAGCGCCTCCTCGGGCCGTCTCGGCCGTTCCGCCAGCGGCGCAGCCCGGCGATCTGCCGGCGCTCTTCGGCCGGCGTGATCCGCTGCCCCGCGACGCCGCGCCGGCCCTCCCGGGGGAACAGGGTGAACGTCGAGTTTCCCTCCGAGCGATCGTTCACGCCGACGACGATCTCCTCCCTCCGCTCGCGGGCGCGGGCCACTCGGTAGGCCTCCCGCGCGATCTCCCCGGCGAAGAACCCGCGGTCGATCGCCGCGAGCGCGCCCCCCATCGACTCGATCCGCTCGAGGTAACCGTTCGCGGCGGACTCGATCTCGTCCGTGAGGTACTCGATCTCGTACGCCCCGCCGAGCGGATCGACCGTGGAAGCGACACCGGACTCGTCGGCGAGGATCTGCTGCGTACGAAGGGCGAGCCGCGCGGACGACTCCGTCGGGAGACCGAGCGCTTCGTCGAGCGCGTTCGTGTGGAGCGACTGCGTGCCGCCGAGGACGGCCGCGAGCGCTTCCATCGTCGTCCGGACGACGTTGAGCTCGGGCTGCTGGGCGGTGAGGCTTGAACCGGCGGTTTGCGTGTGGAACCGCAGCTGCTTCGACCTCGGCTGGCGAGCGCCGAACGTCTCCGCGACGATCGTCGCCCAGAGACGACGCGCCGCTCGGAACTTCGCGATCTCCTCAAGGAAGTTCCGGTCCGAGGAGAAGAAGAAGGAGAGCCGAGGGAGGAACTGGTCGAGATCGAGACCCCGCTCGCGCACCGCGCGCACGTACGCGATCGCGTTCGCGAGCGTGAAAGCGACCTCCTGGACCGCGGTGGCCCCGGCTTCCCGCATGTGGTAGCCCGAGACCGAGATGTAGTTCCATTGGGGCATTTCCCGCGTCGCGAACTCGATCAGGTCGACCGCGAGCCGCATCGACGCGGCGGGAGGGTAGATGTACGTTCCGCGCGCGACGTACTCCTTGAGGATGTCGTTCTGGACCGTGCCGCCCAGTCGACCGCGGGAGACTCCGGTTTCCTCCGCCACCGCGACGAGGAGCGCAGTCAGGATCGGCGCGGTGGCGTTGATCGTCATCGAGACGGTCGCCCGATCGAGCGGGATTCTCCGGAACAAGGTGCGCATGTCGCCGAGCGACGCGATCGGGACGCCGCAGCGGCCGACCTCGCCGGCGGCTCGCGGATGGTCCGAGTCGTAGCCGTTCTGCGTCGGGAGGTCGAAGGCGACGGAGAGGCCGGTCTGGCCCCCGCTCAGCAGGAAGTGGAAACGCTCGTTGGTCGCCGCGGCCGTCCCGAACCCGGAATACTGCCGGAACGTCCAGAGTCGCCCCCGGTACATCGTCGGCTGGATGCCACGGGTGTACGGGGCTTCGCCCGGAAATCCGATCCGTTCGAGGAAGGTCGAGTCCGGGTCGTCCGGCGGATCGACGAGGAGCGGGAGGCGACCGCCTTCGACCTTGGAGCCGATCGCCCGCCGCGCGTCCGATTCCCAGCGGGCGCGGCCGCTCGACGGCTCGGACCGGCGGGACGTTCGGCCCATCACTTCGGGACCGGGGGTCGGTATTAATGCGTGGCGCGAGGACCACCGAGCAGAGGGCCGAGCGCGGTGAGATCGAGCTCCATCCACGCGACCGGGACCGGCACGCCGATCCCGGCGAGCACCTCGGGCCGTATCTCCCCGACCTCGCCGACGGGCTCCCCCGCCACTCGAACGCGCGCCGACCGACCCGAGATCGTTCCCGGAACCTCCGCCGGCTCCCGCACCGATCCCGCGTCCACCGTTCGGAGAAGGTAGTCGGCGAGTGAGGCCGCATCCGCGAATCCCGCGCCCTCTTGGGCGAGGATGGCCCCAGCATGGTAGCGGGTCGCGGCGCCCGGCTCGGCCGAAGCATCGCGCACGATCACTGGCGCGACCTCGGCGAATCGCTGGGGATAGCCGTGCCGCGTGTTGCGTCCGAGCACCTCCATGTGCGAGAGGAGGAGCCGGTCCCGGACGTAGGCGAACTCCGCGGACACCGGGTTCACGAGACGGATGGGGGTCGCGCCGGGGACCCGGCGGACGGTCGCCTCCGAGACGAGGATCGAGGTGAACGGCGCCGCGAACCCGAGTCCGAGCAGGGCGGAGGCGAACCGGCGTCGGAACAGGGTTTCGGGAAGACGGCGACCTCTCGTCCGGCTCGGCGGGACGATCCCGTCTTCCGGCCGCAGCGCCTGAGCAAGGATCACCTCTTCCGCGGCGTCGACCGCCGTCAAGAGATCCGGCCGCCAGGGCGGTGCTTCCACGCACCAGCCCCCCGAACGCGCCCGCACCGAAAGACGCACCTGCTCGAGCCGCCGCCGCACTTCGGCCGGTGGGTACCGGACCCCGGCGAGCCCTTGCAGCGTCGACGACGGCAGCACGATCTCGTGCGACGTGACGATCGAGCGGCCGTCTCCGGCGAGCGGACCGGGTCCGCGGACGGCGACCGGTTCGACCGTCCATCGGCGGGCCACGAACACGACGGAGAGAAGCCCAAGGGACTCTCGGACCGGGCGATCTCGGACGCCGGTCGACTCGATGAAGAGTCGCCGGTCGCCCGGGCGTGCCTCCCCGCCGGCACGCCCGTTGAGGATCGGAGGGAGACTCAGGATCGTCCCCTCGGCATCGCGGAGGGTCAGGCACCGGTTGCCCGACCGGCCGAGCGGGCCATACCGGGCGGCCATCGGATGGTCGCGGAAGAACCGGTCCGCGGGGATCTCCACCGACCCGTCGAGCGGGACGAAGCTCACCGCGTCGAGCGGCTCTGCGGCGTAACGGAACGGCGGAACCAGCCGGTCAAGAGGGTAGATGCCGAGACTGGCGGCTCGCCGGTCCCGACCCACCGTGGCGTGGATGAGCTCCTGGAACCGAACGGCCTCTTCGAGCGTCCCGGTGTCGAGGCCCGCGTCGTCGGGCGCACGGACCACGAAGCCCGCGATCGCGGGGCGTACGGGATCGACCGAGGGGTCGACTTCAATCTCGGCGACGAGCCGGCGCGCCCGGGCGGGAGCGTAGCGGGGAACTCCCGAGGCGACCCCCGTGACCCCCTGAAGGTGGAGGGCAAGTCCTCCCTCGGACAGGAGATCGAGCCGGTCCGGAGTCGCCGATATCGTGAGGCTATCGGCATCCTGGGCTTCGACCTCCGCCTTCGAAGCGAACAGCGCGTCCTCGAGCGCAGAGTCCGAAATCGGGTTGGGCAGGAGGGCGATGACCCGATCCCTCCGTAGCACGGCCCGAGGCACGCCTAGCTGCCTCCCCGCAATGCGTCGAGGTCGTCGGCGAAGAGCTCCCTAAGGTCGCTCAAGCCGAGCGCGACCAGGGCGAGCCGCGTGATACCGATCCCCCACGCCGCGACCGGGACCTCGACCTCGAGCGGTCCGGTGACCTCGGGTCGGAACATACCTCCCGGAAAGATCTCCATCCATCCGTGCCGAGGGTGGCGGACGTACCCCTCGATCGACGGCTCGGTGAAGGGGAAGTAGCTCGGACGGATCTTGAGCTCCCGGATCCCGATCGCTTCCGCGAGTTCCCGGAACATCCCGACGAGATCACGGACCGAAGTCCCCTCCTCGGCCAGGATCCCCTCGCATTGGCCGAACTCGATCCCGTGGCGCGCGTCGACCTCCTCCCGCCGAAAGTTACGGTCGATCGAGAACATCCGGACCGGCGGCCGGGGTCGTCGCGCGAGGAAGCGCGCCGAGACCGCCGTCGTCTGCGACCGCAGCACCGGCCGAGCGGCGATCGCCGGGTCGTAGCGGCCGCCCCATCCGGGGCCGATCGGCTCGGCCGCCCCGGGCATCGGGCGGCCTTCGTGGACCGCGGCGACTCTAGCGAGGAGGTCCGCCGGGGGAGGATGACCCTGGATCGCGTCGACGGACAGGGCGTCGTGGATCGAGCGCGCCGGATGGTCCTGCGGCATGAACAGCACGTCGTTGTTCCAGAACTCCGTTTCGAGCAGCGGTCCTTCGGCCTGTTCGAAGCCGAGACCGATCAGGATCTCCTCGAACTCCTCGAGCCAGGCGACGTACGGGTTCGGACGGGCACCGGTCAGGAACGGTACGGGGGCCCGCACGTCGTAGGGACGGAACCGCCGACCCTGCCAGCCGCCCGAGGCGAGGAGGTCCGGGGTCAGCGCGCCGATCGCCTCCTCTCCTTCGGCCGGGAGGGCGATCCGACGGCCCTCCTCGGACGGGGCCCAGCGCTTGATCGAGCGCCGCTCGGTCCGCAGGAGCCCGCGCCGCTCGAGCGCGCTCGCGATCGCTTCGTCGACCTCCTCCTCGCCGCCGGCGACCTGCTTGAGCACGACCTCCTCGGGCAGAAGATCGGGGCCTGCCGCCGAGGCCCCCCGACGGCGGAACGGCACTCCGTCCTCGAGCAGTCCCCGACGGCGCAGGATGCCGATCGCCGCCGACCGCTCCTCGCCATCGATGCCTTCGGCCGCGGCCTCTTCCGGGGTGAGGGCCCCCCCATGACGATCCAGGGCGTCGAGGAACCGGCGTTCGGGCAGGCCGACCTTCGCGGCCGACGCGCCCCGAGCGGTCAGCAGCCGGATCGCCTCGGGCTCCTCGTTGAGGACGACCAGATGCTTCGCGCGGAGACGCTGAAGGCTCCCTCGCACGACGTCGATCCCGAGCGCGAGCCGCGCCGCGAGCTCCGCCTCCTCGACCGGAAGGTCGGCCGAGGAGCGCAGTGCGGCGAGCACCGAACGCTCGGGTGCCGAGAGGGTGATCGGTACCGCTCCGTCCGGTGCATCGCCCGATGAGGCACCGGGCACGAAACCGAGGGAAGAGGGTACGCGATTAAGGTTTTCCCGCGGACGGGGACGTCCCTCGTCGCTGCGGACATCCGGACCCGCGCGGCGGGCTCACTCGGGAGCCGGCGCCGCCGGCGGCGCGTCGACCGGTATGTTCGGTCGAGGCACCGTAGGTGAGCCCGAGGGAGAGGCCGCCGGGACCCCCGTAGCGCCCGGGACGGTGGGCGGCGGCACGGTGACACCCGTCGCGTCCGGCGGGCGTCGCCCGAGGACGGCACCGATCGTGATGCCGATGGCAGCGAGGACGACGAAGAACACGACGTTCCCGGGGAACATCGTGATCGGCGCGAGCCACGGCGCAAAACCGAGCAGATTCACCGCGACCGAGGAGGATGCGACACCGTAGTAACCGTGCCCGGCGACGGTGACCGTCGCCTGGGCGCTCGCGCCGAGGTAGCAGCCGGGCACCGAGAACGTGGCCGACACCTCACCCGAGGGACCGGTGACGGGCACGGCAGAACCGAAGGTCCCGGAGCATGGTCCGCCGAGGCCCGTCGAGGTCAGCGTCACGTCGACCGGGACGTCCGCCAGCGGTGCGCCGGTGGTCGAGTTGGTCACGGTCCCCGTGATCGTCACGGCGCCACCCGGCGCGACCGGGGACGGTCCCGCGGCGACCCTCACGGTGACGAACGTAGCGATCAGGTGCTCGTAGAGCAGGACCGCGTCGGGCGAGCCCCACCCGGTCACCTCGTCCCAGCCCGGCCCTGCGCTCGCCACGCAGTTGCTTCCCGACGTGATGTCGTGGAATGCTGGCGGGGTCGCGGATCCGTTCGCCGCGAGCGTGTAGAGCGCGGGGGTGAAGAAGCCGAAGTTCGAGCCCCGAAGGGCGTCCATTTCGGTGACCATGCCCGCCCAGAGCGGCGTCGCAAAGCTCGTCCCGGCTCCGACCTGATCGGCGCCGGCGAAGTAAACGAAATTGTCCGACGCAGTCGCGGCCACGTCGGGGACGCCCCGGAATCCGCTCGCCGAGATCGGCGCCGCCGCGCTCCCTACCTCCTGCCACGACGGCGCCGGGTAAACAGTCGAGAACCCGCCCCCACTCAGGCTCCAGCCGGTCTCGCTGAACCCCGTGATACCGCCGAGAGGGTTCTGATCCAGCGACACCACGGTTCCCCCCACGGCGACAACGTCCGGGGAGGTCGATGGGTACTCAGGGGCGGCCCCGCCGGTGCAACCGTTTCCGGCGTCCCCGCCGAGATCGCCGGTCGCGGCGAGCAGGCTGATCCCCTCGTGGGCGGCGATCGCGAAATCGTTCTGGAAACCGCTCTGGAGGCTGGGGTCACCGCCGTCCGTGGAGCCGAACGACATGGAGATCGCCGCTACGTTCGGCACGTCCGAGGGCGTCACCGCCGTGTTCAGCGCGTCGATCATCGAAGCGCTCGTCGGCGAGTTCCCGTCGCTCTCCGGTCCGGGTGGCGCGTAGACCGCGTCGAGCGAGGCGCCCGGCGCCATCGAGCCGGACCACTCGAGGTCGAGGGTGAGCTCGCGCGAACCGTTGCTCGGATC
>JASHQN010000018.1 GCA_030039135.1 Thermoplasmata archaeon
CGTCCTGGGCGGTCGTGACCCCGGCTTCTGGCGGCCTCCCACCCCCGATCCGCCGTGCCATTGCCCCGGACCCACGCACCTGCGCAGAGATCGTCGCCGACGACGAGCAGGCACTACGGCGAGGAACCCCCGAGGTTCGCGTCGCGGTCGTCGCGGACGCAGCGCTGTCGTACGGTGTCGGTGTCCGCGGTCGTCCCACCTACCTCGAGCGCGGAGCGGCGGCGGGGCTTGCGATCGTTCGACGAACTTCGGGTGGGACCGGCGTGCTTCACGCGCCGGGGGACCTCGTTTGGTCCCTCGTGCTCCCCAGGAACGACCCGCGGGTGGGCCGGGACTTCTCCCGTGCGTACGCTCGTTTCGGCCACGGCCTGGTGAGATTTCTGGATCTCCGGGCGGTCGCCGCGCGCTGGCGCCCGGCTCCCGGCCTCGTGCCGGACTGCTGCGTGCTGGGCGACCGAGGGGAAACGCTCGCCGTAGGGGACGGGGTGCTTGCCGGCGCGGCGCAGCACCTCTCCGCGCGGGCGCTCCTTCATCAGGGAATGCTTCCCCTCGCGATCGACCGAGATCTGGCGGCCGGCGTCTTCTCGATCTCGGACCTCGGCACGCTGCGCCGACTCATCGGGCTCCGAGACCTCGGGATCGGCGGCACGCCGCTCGACCTCGCCGCACAGGTCGGGGAGAGCCTCGCCGAAGGGCTGGCCCTCGCGGCGCCGTAGGCGGGGTCACGACGGGGAGGGCCGGAAGGCCCACAACCGGTCGGCGGCCGCCTCGGCGTCGGCCCGGATCCGTCCCCAGTCCCCGCGGACGAGCGTGCGGTGCTGTACTACGGGGACCCCGGCGACGTACACCGAGTCGATCGACTCCTCGCTCGCCGAGTAGGCGAGGTGCGAGACGACCGCCTCCGGCCGGGCGGGGAGGAGGGTAGGATGGTCGAGGCGGATCAGCGAGAAGTCCGCCTGCTTTCCCACCTCGATCGACCCGAGGTCGTCCCCACGGCCCAACATCCGCGCGCCCTCGATCGTGGCCAGGTCGAGGAGCTCCTGGGCCCGGAGCGCCCCCGCGTCCCATCGGTGGTTCTTCTGGACGAGCCCGGCGAGGTGCATCTCCCGTAGCATCGAGAGCGAGTTGTTGCTCGCGACCGAGTCCGTGCCGAGGCCGACCGTCGCGCCGGCCGCTCGCAGTTCGACGATCGGGGCCACTCCGCCCGACGCGAGCTTCGCGTTGGAGCTCGCGCAGTGCGCCACCCCCACGCCCGCGCGCGCGAGGAGCTCGATCTCCCGACCGGTGAGCCAGACGGCATGGGCGGCGACCATCCGGGGTCCGAGGAAGCCGATCTCCGCGAGCCACTCCACCGGTCGGCGTCCGGTCTTCGCGATATGGTCGCTGACCTCCCGGCGGGTCTCGGAGACGTGGAAGTGGCAGAGGGTACCGTGGCGGTCGGCGATCGCCTTCGCGCCGCGCCAGACCTCCTCCCCACAGACGTAGACCCCCTGCGGGGCGACGAGCGGAGTGACGAGCGGCCGGCCGTTCCAGCGCTCGATGAACCGCTCGGCGTTGTCGAGGGGCCGGCCGGTCTGGGTGGTCAGCTCCGGGTCGAGGACCGCCCAACCGAGGAACCCCCGAATCCCGAGCGCCTCGCAGGCGCGCGCCACCGCGTCCTCGAGATAGTACAGGTCCAGGAACGAGGTCGTCCCCGAGAGGAGCATCTCGGCGATGCCAGCTCGCGCCCCCGCCTCGACGTCGGCCTCGACCCGGTGCGCATCGACCGCGAAGAGGATCTCGAGGAAGCCCGCGAGGTCCCGGTCGTCGGCGATCGCGCGCATCGGCGCCATCGCGACGTGGGCATGGGTATTGACGAACCCCGGAACGACGGCGAAACCGCGCCCGTCGATCACGGTCGCGCCCTCCCGGGGCGCGTTCGGTCCCACGTGGCTGAAGCGGCCGCGGTCGACGCGCAGATCCGAGCGCCCGACCGCTCGGGCCGCATCCTGGCGGATCACGAGCGCGTCCGTCACCACGAGTGGCGGCGCGAGCTCCGAAGGCGCCACGGAAGCCGCCTACGGGGCTTGGCGTAAAAGGGATGCGTCGGCGTCGACGCTCTGGGCCGGCACCTCGGGCAGATCGCTCAAGCCCTCGGCGCTCCGGAGCTCGGACGTCGGCAGGGCCCGGAGGGTACGGATCACCCACGGTCGCGTGAACACGACGACGATCGGCACGATCGCGAGCACGACGAGGATCACGACGATCCAGACGCCCGGGACCCAGGCGGCGCCCGGGACCCCGAGGATCGTCGCGGCGGTGTTCGGGATCAGCACGACGACGCTGACGAGCGCGAAGATGAGGGCGACGTACGCGACGCCGAGCATCCTTAAGTTCGAGGTGTTGGCCAGTGCCGCGATGCGATTGGAGACGGCGCCCATCTGGTTCGCCGCATCGGCGAGCCGGTTCGCCTCGACGGCGTTCCGGATGCCGACGAGGTCGCGTACGCTCTGAGCGAGGCCCGAGGAAAGCTGCTCGAGATGCGCCACTTCGCTCCGGATCGACGGGATCTCGTTGGCGAGCCCCGGAAACTGTGCGCCGAGCGGGCCCGTGAGCTCCGTGACCAAGACGGTGAGCCGACCGACGTGCTTGCGGGCCCCGGCGAGCGCGTGCAGCAGTTGACCGAGCTCGGGGAGCGGTGCCGGGTCCGGACGCGCCTCGAGGACGTCCACGCGTCCCCCGATCGTTTCCAGCCGGTCGATGTAGGACCGGTACGCCGCCTGCAAGAGATCGAGGAGGGCCGCGGTACCGGGAGCGAACGAGGCCCCGTCGGTGAGCAGGGACCGAGGAACCGGCGGTCCCATCGGGTGGACCCCCTTCGCGTCCAGGCGGAGCCCGTGCCACGTGGGCGAACCCTCCGCCCCCAGCGTCGCGAGCGTGATCAGGGTCACGCCCCGCCCCCGGAGGACGGGTCGACGCGAGGACGAAAGGCCGGGCTGTCCCAGTGCCGTCAGGGCGTCCGCGACGCTCGATTCTTCGGCGACCGTCGGTGGCGCTCCTGGGTTAGATGTCGAGGTTCGTCACCTCGACCGCGTGCTCCTGGATGTACTCCCGGCGCGGCTCGACCTCTTCGCCCATGAGGATCTGGAAGAGCATGTTGGCGTGGCCCGCGTCCTCGACGGTGACCCGTAAGAGCGTCCGCGCGCCGGGCCGCATCGTCGTCTCGGCGAGCTGCTCGGCGTTCATCTCGCCGAGTCCCTTGTAGCGCTGGATCACCACGCCCTTGGCGCCGCCGAACTCCTCGATCGCTCGGTCGCGCTCCTCGTCGGAGTAGGCCCACTTGAACCGCGCTCCCTTCTGGATGCGGTAGAGCGGGGCCTGAGCGATGAAGACGTGACCGTCGGCGATCAGCTGCGGCATCTTCCGGTAGAAGAGCGTGAGAAGGAGGGTCCGGATGTGGGAACCGTCGACGTCCGCATCGGTCATCATGATGATCTTGTGGTAGCGCAGTCGGGACATGTCGATCTCATCGCCGATCCCGATCCCGATCGCGGTGATCAACGAGCGGATGTGCTCGTTCTGCAGCATCTTGTCGAGGCGGGCCTTCTCCACGTTGAGGATCTTGCCCCGCAGCGGGAGAACGGCCTGGAACTCCCGATCGCGACCCTGCTTGGCGGTCCCACCCGCGCTGTCGCCCTCCACGATGAAGAGCTCGCATTGGGCCGGGTCGCGCGAGTGGCAGTCCGCGAGCTTTCCGGGCAGCCCTCCGCCTTCGAGGAGGCCTTTGCGGCGCGTCAGCTCGCGCGCCTTCCGGGCCGCCTCGCGGGCCTGGGCGGCTTGAGCGGCTTTGGCGACCAGTGACTGCGCCACCGCGGGATGCTCTTCGAGGAACTCGGCGAGCTTGTCATTGACAACGCTCTCGACCTGACCCTTGACCTCGGAGTTGCCGAGCCGGGCCTTGGTCTGCCCCTCGAACTGCGGCTCGAGAAGCTTGACGGAGAGGACCGCAGCGAGGCCCTCCCGGACGTCCTCCCCGGTGAGCCCCTCCTTGTCGCCTTTGATGAAACCGCGCTTGCGCGCGTAGTCGTTCAGCGTCCGGGTCAACCCCGCGCGGAACCCGACAACATGGGTCCCGCCGTCGGGCGTGTGGATGTTGTTGACGAAGGCGAGGGTCGTCTCGTTGTACCCGTCGTTGTACTCCATGGCGAGCTCGATGTCGCTGGAGTCGCGCTTCGCGTGCAGGTAGATCGGAGGTCGGAACAAGGGGTTCGTGGAGGTGTTGAGGTCCTCGACGAACTCGGAGATGCCTCCGGCGTGATGGAACTCCACGAACGAGTCGTTCCGCTCGTCCCGAAACCCGATGGTCACGCCGGGGTTGAGGAAGGAAAGTTCCTTGAGCCGCCGCTCGACCGTCTCGTGATCGAACGACGTCGTTTCGAGCACGGTCGCGTCCGGCTTGAATCGGGCCTCGGTGCCCGTGGTGTCCGCCGGTCCCACGACCTCGATCGGAGCGACCGGCGCGCCTCGCTCGTAGCGCTGGAAGTACTCGTGCCCGTCGCGGCGCACCCGCACCTCGAACCATTCGCTGAGCGCGTTCACGACGTGGACGCCAACGCCGTGGAGCCCACCCGAGACCTTGTAGGCGTTCCGGTCGAACTTCGAGCCCGCATGGAGGACCGTCATCACGATCTCGAGCGTCGGCCGATGGTACTTCGGGTGCTCCTCGACCGGGATCCCCCGCCCGTTGTCCGTGACCGTGCACGAGCCGTCGGCATTCAGCGTCACGTCGATGCGGGTGCAGGCCCCGGCCAGGACCTCGTCGATGGAGTTGTCGACGACCTCGTAAACGAGCTGATGCAACCCCCGAGCGTCGGTCGATCCGATGTACATCCCGGGGCGTCGCCGGACCGCGGAAAGCCCCTCGAGTACCTGGATGGAACTCGCGTCGTAGGCAGGGGCGGAAACGGTCTCTTGCGCCATAGGGATTACCGCCGGTGAAACCGACGTACTGAAGCGAGCCGGGCGTGCGTTATAACGCTTGGGTTGCGGACGAAAAATCGAGGGCCCGGCACCCCCTAAACCACCCCTCGTTCGGGGCTCTTCCGGACGAGGAAAACGGTCGGCCGGTCCCCCCCTTTTTCGAGCCCGTTCCGGCCGTGCGCCGACGGCCAATCGATAATAGCTCGGGTTCTCCTGCGCCCCGACGCATCATGGCCGACGACCCAGGGGCGGAGCCGGCAGGGGAGGAACCGACCAGCGAGGCGGCTCCATCAGCCGCCCCCCCGGCACCCGGCGCTGTTGCGGAGCCTTCCGAGGACTGGGCCACGCGGTACAAGTACCTCCTCGCGGACTTCGAGAACTTCCGTCGCCGCGCGGACCGCGACCGCGAGAGCATCTCCCGGCAGGCGAGGGGCGCGATGCTCCGCGAGCTCCTGCCGATTCTCGAGGCGTTCCGTGCGGGGCGCGAGGCCGCCGCCAAGCTTCCCTCCGACAACCCCGTGCGACGGGGCTTCGAACTCCTCGACCGGGAATGGGCCACGTTCCTGAAGCACGAAGGCGTGGAACCGGTCACCGAAGTCGGAGCGCCCTTCCACCCGGACGAAGCCGAGGCGGTCGGGGAGGCAGCGCCGGCGGCCGGGACGCCGCCCGGCGCCGTGGCCGAGATCGTCCAGCAGGGATACCGGTTCTTTGGCGGTCTTCTGCGACCGGCGAAGGTGATCGTGGCCCGGGCGAACGCACGGGCGGAGCGGCCCCCGACCTCCGACGCCGAAGAACTCGAGTAGCGGGGGCTCGTGATGACGCGCTCGTCGGAAATCCCCGGGTTTTACCGCCGGTCGATCGCCGAGCGCAGGGCGTTCGTCCAGGAATGGGGAGGTCTCACGGACGAAGAGATGCGGGCGTTCGAATTCCCTCCGGGGATCGACGCCGGAACGTTCGACCGGATGATCGAGAACGTCATCGGGGTCATGCCGATGCCGCTCGGGATCGCCACGAACTTCCGGATCAACGGGAAGGATTACCTGATCCCGATGGCGATCGAGGAGCCGAGCGTCGTGGCGGCCGCGTCGAACGCGGCGAAGGTCGCCCGGGCGGCGGACGGGTTCTCCGCGCAAACGACGCTACCCGTCATGATCGGGCAAGTGCAGGTCCTCGATGTGCCAGATCCGGTCGCCGCGCGTCTGCGGCTCCTCGACCGAAAGGAAGACCTCCTCGCAGCCGCGAATGCGAAGGACCCCGTCCTCGTGAAGTTCGGCGGCGGCGCGAAGGACCTCGAGGTGAGGATCCTCCCGTCCTCCCGCGGCACGATGCTCGTCGTGCACCTCCTGGTCGACGCCCGGGATGCGGGGGGGATGAACGCCGTGAACACGATGTGCGAAGCGCTGGCGCCCGAGTTTGCGCGGTTGACCGGCGGGCGGACGGTCCTGCGAATCATCTCGAACCTCGCAATCCACCGGCTCGCTCGTGCGCATGCGACGTTTCCCGCCGACGCGCTCAAGACCGACACGGCGAGCGGGGCCGAGGTCGTTGACGCGATCCTGGACGCCTACGCCTTTGCCGCCGCGGACCCGTTCCGCTGCGCGACGCACAACAAGGGGATCATGAACGGGATCTCGAGCGTCGTGATCGCCACGGGCAACGACTTCCGGGCCATCGAAAGCGGGGCCCACAGCTATGCCGCGTGGCGCGCGGGGGAGACCGACTCGAGCACGGTAATCCTCCCGCTCACGACGTACGAGAAGAACGCGCGGGGTGACCTCGTCGGCACCATCGAGGTCCCCGCTCCGGTCGGGCTGATCGGCGGGGCGACCGCGGTGCACCCGACGGCGCGGGCGAACGTGAAGATCCTGGGAGTGAAGGGCGCGCGCGAACTCGGCGAAGTGCTCGCCTCCGTGGGACTCGCGCAGAACTTCGCGGCGCTCCGGGCCCTCGCGACCGAGGGGATTCAGCGGGGTCACATGGAACTCCACGCCCGCAACTACGCGATGAGCGCAGGGGCGAAACCGGACGAGGTCGACCGCGTCGTCGAGCGCATGGTGGCGGAGCGCCAGATCCGTCTCGACCGGGCGAAGGAAATCCTCGACGCGCTGCGGCACGGTTCGGCCGGATGAAGATCGGCGTCCTCGCCCTCCAGGGGGACGTCCCCGAGCACCTACGGGCGTGGGGGTCGCTCGTTCGGCCCTCCGACCTCGTGGTCGTCCGGGGCTCGGACGATCTCGCGCGGGTGAGCGCGCTCTCCCTGCCGGGAGGAGAGTCGACCACGATCGCGCGCCTGATCGAGCAGTCGGGGCTGTGGGCTCCCCTGGCCGCCCGCTTCCGCGACGGGCTCCCGGCGCTCGCCACGTGCGCCGGCCTCGTCCTTCTCGCCCGAACGCTCGCGCCGAGCGAGAGCGGGCGCGACCCCCCGACCTTCGGCGTCCTCGACGTCGTCGTGCATCGCAACGACTACGGGACCCAGCGGGAATCGTTCGAGGCGCCGCTCGACGTTCTGGGGCTTGCACCCCCGCCGTTTCTCGGGGTGTTCATCCGCTCGCCGCGCATCGTGTCGGTCGGGCCCGAGGTGACGCCGATCGCCTGGCGGGACGGCGAGGTGGTCGGGGTTCGCGGTGGCCGAATCTGGGGCCTCGCCTTCCATCCCGAGCTCTCGGGAGACCTGCGGGTCCACCGCGCGTTCCTGTCCAGCCTGCGCGTCCCCCGCTAGCCGACGGCAAAGAACCAGAGCACGACGAGCGCGACCACGACGGCCCCCCCGAGTACGCCCAGGAGGACGCGCGTGCGTCGGGAAATGTGGCTCCAGCTCCCCCAGACGATGGGGACCGGACCGATGAGGGCGAATCCGCCCGAGCCTCCGGCGACTTCGCCGGGCTCCGGGAGGGGGCCCGAGGTCGCCTCGGACTCGGCCCGGTGGGCGAGGAACGCGAAGGGGATCGTGAGGAAACCGGCAGCGAGCAACGCGACCCCCAGCCCGAGCGTCCACGAGCTGCCCGCGATCACAGGGATGATCACGACTAGGTAGAGCCGCGCGCCCCCGCTGGCGACGGAAAAAGCGATCGTCGCCACGCCCGCCAGGAGGAGAGCGATCGGGAGAGCCGAGCTCCACCGCATCGAACCCCCTAGCGCCCGGGGTCGGCTTCTCGATTGTGGTCGGGGTCAGTGGTACGTGTCGAACCGATATGGTTCGAGAGGCGACTCCCCGAGGGCCATCAGGAACTCGGGCGGCGTGAGGATCGGCCGTGGGTAGAGTTCTCCGTCGTCGAGCGCGATCCGCGGGCACGCGGTGTTCACGTACGCGTCGAGCCCCCGGCCCTCGAGGTCGTGAGGGTCGAGGCGGTCGAACAGCAAGATCTCCGCCTCGCGACCGTGGGCTCGAGCCCGTTCCTGGAGCGCGAGTGCGGTCGGCGTGCGGTTCTGGCCCGCGAACGTGGAGACGAGGATCCCCCAGCGCCGGGCGTCCCGGGCCTGGGCGACGGTGAGCTGACGGCGGGCCACGAGCCTCGCTCGGTCGATCGGCGGTTCTAAGACGTTCCGCAGGGGATCTAGCGACCAGACCGGTCGATCGACCGCGTAGGCGAGCCCGATGGGGTGAAACCGGCCGGTCCCGACGAACAGGAACGCGTCGACGTCCGGGGCAATCGCCTCCGCGCCGGTGTAGTTGCAGCCGAGGGCCTGACCGGGGTAGGCAAGCCGCCGGTCCCCGGTCCCGACCCGAACGAGCCGGCCGGTGCGGGTCAGCGCTTCCGAGAGCGGGGAGACGAGGTCGAGGTGCTGGACCGACGCGACGACCCCCAGCCGATGCGGAAGCCCGGCCCGGTCTACGGTCGCCGCGAGGGCGCCGGGGTCGCCGCCGGATTCGCGCATCTCGACGAAGTACGTGGATCGGGGGAGGGGAACGTTCGGGATCGGCGCGTGCCCGAGCACGACGGCCGCGTCGGCGTTGGGGGCTTCGCCGGGGGAAGGGAAATCGCACGCCCCGAAGCACGGTCGAGCGGCGACCACGACTCGAGCTCCGGTCTCGGCTCGAAGCCGCGCGGCGAGGTCATGCGCCCCCGGTACGAGCCCTGCGGGCACCTGAAGCACGATGCGACGGGGTCGGGCGTGACGCAGAGCGTCGAACAACTCGGGCCCCAGGCGAGGAAAGACCCGGGAGGTCGGGCCGGCGGAGGGGGCGGCGGACGGAGTTGACATCTTCTCGTCAGCGAACCAGCGAGGCGTAGCCCTAAACGCTTGGGGTCCTCCGTGGTTTCGAGTCCGTTCCTCGGCCCGGCGATGGCGTCGCCTAACCCTCGGTTCGTGGCTTTGCCAGCCGATCGTGGAGACGCTCGACCGCTCCACGGTTGTCCGCGTAGTGCAGGCGGCGAACCGCCTCCTCGAATCCGACCCATTCTGCCGCGTCGTGCTCGGCACTCAGGACGGGTCGGAACCCCGGGTCCACCCGGACGGCGTAAGCATGCAGGCGCCAGATCTCTCCACTCTCCGCGGGGAAGCGCACATGCCAGTCGAGCGGAACGATGGCTTCCGGCTGGTCAAGGCCGGTCTCCTCGCGGATCTCCCGCCGTAGGGCCCTTTCCCAGTCGGGGTCGGTCGCCTCGACCTTCCCGCTGACCGGCACCCAGATCCGTCCCCGGCTTGGAGGACGGCGGAAGAGAAGGAGCCGCAGCGGCGGGACCGAGTAGAGGTAGCCCTCCACGCACTCGCGGTCGACGGGTCCCTCGGGGGAGGCCACCTAGCGGCCCCGAGCCAGGATCTGCATGATCGCTTCCGCGGGCTCGCCGTTCGCGCGGAAGAGGGCCTCGACCGCCTCTTCGCGCGATACGTTCGCCTGCTCCATCACCAGCCGGATGTCCTCCTCCGGAGGCCCGGCACGACTCGGGGCAGCGGCGGGCGCCGACGCCGAGCCCGCTGCGGACCGGTTCTGGACGACCGGCTCCCCCACGATCTGGTAGGTCCGGACACCCTGGATCGTCAGGACCGTCACTTCCGGCGCGCGGAAGACGTGTTCCTTCGTTCGCGTTCGGACGATGACCTCCTCGACGTCCGGGACGGTCTCGCTCGTCATCCCGAGCCGACGCATCATCTGCTCCATCTGTCGCTGGTTGCGCGGTCCACCGGGGATCATTCTTCCTCCTCCGCGTCCTCATCGGGATCGGTCGCGGTTCGGATACGGCGCTCGAGGTCGGCGTCGTCCACCGGCTGATCCTCGCCCGCCGCCTCGACACGCTCGGGTCGACCCGGGCGCCCCCGCCGGCGGCGCTCTTCCCGAACCCGTCGGGTCTGGCCGGCGAGGTCGTCCATCACGCCGGCGACGCTCGCGAGGAGGTTCCACCCCGTGTGCGACGCGTAGAAGATCCCCGTGTCCGAGTGCAGACGGGCTTCGACCGTGGTGTCGCTGGTCCGATGGGTCGCGTGCGGAGCGAAGTGGAGCGTGAGCAGGAGAGGTCGGACCTGCTGCGCGATGTGTCGGAGCCCGGTCGACATGACCCGGTCGATCTCGGCGAAAAGCGCCGGGTCTCCCGATCCGCGCAGGCCCGAGATCTCGACGTAGACATCCTCGACCCGGGCGCGGCCGCGGGCCGGTCGCCCCCGTCCCACGACGAGGCCGAGCAGCTCGGACTGTCCGACGACGCGGGGCGGCTGGCCCGGTTCCACGACGAAGACGCTCGACACGTGCTCGTTCGTCATCCGTCGCGCCGCGTCCGCGGCGGACGTGCCGACCTCGACCGTCACCGGAGGGGAACGCATGATCGACGCGACCCGCACGTCCAGGGCGGTCATCTCGCCGCCGCGGTTGTCGCGCTTACCTGCCGCGATCGGCCTCCAAAGGATGCCGCCGAGGTCGGCTATTCCCACGGCGCCCACGAGCCGGTCCTTGCGATCGAGCACGGGCAGAGGGTGAGCCTCCAAGAGCCGAATCTGGCCGAACAGGTGTCGGCACAGGTCGTTCTCGTGGACCACGAGGTCCGGAGCCCTCGCGATCTGCTCGACCCGCGTGCGGGTCACCTCGGGGATCGTCGGGAGGGCTCGCACGATGTCCGTCCGGCTCACGATCCCCAGGAGCTCGCCGTGCCGCCCGACCACGGGGGCGGCGCGCAGCCCGTTCGCCAACAGGTCCTCCGCGAGCTCGGGCATGGTTGTGCCGGGAGTGATCAGCGGGGCCATGGTCACGAGATGCTCGACCTTCGTGTCGAGGGCGCGACTGATGCGCCGTGCGATCGACTCGAACGTGATCAGTCCCATCAGGCGCGACTTGCGCAGGACGGGAATCTCGTGGAACTTACGGTTCCGCATGACCCCGAGGGCGCGGGAGATCGGGGCGTCGTGCGGGAGCGTGACCGGTCGCGGGGTCATCAGTTCCTCGGCGGTCGGCCACGCGGGAGCCATGCGGTTCGCTCAGGGGGGTCAGAGGTCTTGTTCCTCCCTTATTTGAGATTGCCAGGGTCAGAGGGCCCCTCCCCTCGAGCAATCGGGCGACCCGGTCGGTTTACGCCCGGCGGTTCCCGGGCCGGACCGGCGATGCCGAGCGGGACCTATCTCAGGTCGCGGGCCATCTGGTAGCCGTTCTCGCCGTCGGAGTAGTAGGCTCGAAGCAGGTCGATCACGGAGAACTGGAACCGCGTGTAGAAGCGGATCGCGGTCGCGTTGGACACCCGGACCTCCAGCGTGACGCGACGAAATCCCCGGGCCCGGCATCGGTCCAGGAAGGCGGTCATCATCAGGGCCCCCACGCCCAGGGTACGGTGATGGCGGTCGACCGCGAACATCAGGATCCGGGCCTCGCCATCCACCTGACTCACTCCGAGCAGGAAACCCAC
This sequence comes from Thermoplasmata archaeon, assembly GCA_030039135.1. Classification (GTDB taxonomy): domain Archaea; phylum Thermoplasmatota; class Thermoplasmata; order Lutacidiplasmatales; family UBA184; genus Lutacidiplasma. The sequence continues at coordinate 11,787 of JASHQN010000018.1, forward strand.
CGGCACGTCGGTCGTGTCGGCGGCGACCAGGAATCCGCTCGGCCACTCGGTGCTCAGCGACTGGTAGAGCGACGGGTCGTAGTGCTCGCGGAGGGCATCCGCGACGAGCGCCGAGACGAACGGCACGTCCGTGGGCCGAAAGCCGCGCAGGCTCACCGCCGGGCGGTCGTCGGGGAGCCGCGCTACCGTCGGCCCAGGTGCCGTGTCAGCGATACATCTCACCCGGCCCTTCGGACTCGGCGGTCCGCATCCGCGAGACCGACTCGCGGGTCTGCTGCAGGGTCTTGCGCACCTCGGCCTCGATCTGTCGGGCTTTGTCCCGAAGCGGCTTCGTGTCGAGGACCATGAGCGGTACGAGCGGGTTGACGGTCTCGATGACCTTCGCGGCCGCGCGTGCGTCGGGATAGTCCTTGTGTGCCTGCGCCACGAGGCACAGGACCGGCGTCGTCCGACCGATCGCGCCCAAGAGGAGCCCTCCCGCGAGGCCCGTGACCACCCCGTTGGCCGCCGCGAATCGATACTTCTCGAGCAGCGGAGCGGCGGCGCGGTTGGCCATCGCGACGACCCGGGCATCGATGCGGGTCTCGTCTTCCATCGGCTGGCCCTCCACGGCGACCACGAGCTGCACGCCCTTATCCTGGGCCCAATCGAGCAGCGCCCGCCCCATCGTGTTGAGAAGGCCGACCGGGGGCTGGATGTCGGCGATCACCACGACCAACTGGTCGCAGGAGCGATCGACACCGCAGACCAACTTGCTCGCATAGAAGCGGATCGGGGCGGCGACGACGCCCTCCTCCATGATGACCGTCGGAGGGAACTGTTCGCTGACCATGTAGGCGACGAGGCTCATGTCGAGCGTGTGGACGAGGTACGAGGCGGCCACGGACCCGACGAGGCCGTGGGTCGGGAATCCGACGACCATCATCGCGCCGTTGAGCGGTTCGTCCCGGGTATCGACGATCCGAATATCGCTCGGCTGCATCGTGCGGCTCGTCCTACGCGGTGGGAAGCCCGTCGCAACTTAACCGCCTTGTGGGCGGTCGGAAGCACTCCCGTGGGCGGGGCGCGAGAATATATGCGCGCACCGGGCCTTGTTCAGCGGACGACGGCATGAAGGTCCTGATCACGGGGATCGACGGATACTCGGGTTGGCCGCTCGCGCTCCACCTCCTCGGTCGCGGTCACGAGGTGGCGGGCATCGACAACTTCGTCACCCGCCGCCGGGTGCGGGAGGTCGGCAGCTGGTCGGCCACCCCCATCCCGACGTTCGCCCGTCGTCAAGCCGTGGTCAGGGATCTCCTGGGAAAGGAGATCGGGTTCCATCGCGGCGACCTGGGACGTTTCGATTTCGTGCGTCACGTCCTCGAAGTCGAGCGCCCCGACGCGATCGTCCACCTCGCCGAGCAGCGGAGCGCCCCGTACTCGATGATCGACGTGCACCACGCGGTGGCCACTCAGGTCGACAACCTCACCGGGACCCTCCATCTCCTCTACGCGATGCGAGAGACCGCACCCCAGGCCCATCTGGTCAAGATGGGCACGATGGGCGAGTACGGCACGCCCAACGTCGACATTCCGGAAGGGTTCTTCGAGATCGAGTATCGGGGCCGCAAGGACCAGCTCCCGTTCCCCCGCCAGGCCGGCTCGTGGTATCACTGGAGCAAGGTCTTCGACTCGGGCGACGTGATGTTCGCGTCGAAGATCTGGCAGCTGAAGGCGACCGACGTCATGCAGGGCGTCATCTACGGCATCCGCACTCCCGAGATCACGGACGATCGACTTCTCACGCGGTTCGATTTCGACGAGACGTGGGGGACGGCGCTCAACCGGTTCATCGCGCAGGCCGTGCTCGGGCTCCCGATCACCCCCTACGGCCGCGGCGGCCAGCGCCGAGGGTTCATCGCGCTCGAGGATTCGATGCAGTCCCTGCGCCTCGCGGTCGAGAATCCACCCGACCGGGGCGAGTACCGGGTCTTCAACCAGTTCGACGCCGCGTACTCGATCAACGAGCTCGCCGAGCTCGCGGCCCGGATCGCGATCGAGATCGGTTTGCACCCCACGATCGAGCACCCGCCCGATCCGCGCATCGAGGCCGAGGAGCACTACTACCAACCGTTGCACGACAACCTGGTCGGACTCGGCTACCGTCGGACGCGGGAGCTCCCCGACGTCACTCGGGAGATCTTTCGCGACCTCCTGCGGTTCCGCCGTCGCCTGGAGGCTCGACGCCACGTCGTGCAGCCGACCGTCCAGTGGGCGAGCCCGGACAGCCGTCCGGCGCTACGCGCGCGACTCCCCCCTCGCGCTCCTCATCCGCCCGAGAACCCGGACGCACCGGCCGGAGCGCACAGCCCGGCCTGACCGGGCCTCTACGTCCCGCAGCCGTCGGCCGGCCTCGGAGGGGGGCGACGGGCACCCGAATTCCTCGGCGGGCGGGCTCGATGCACGAAGCAATGATTAAGACGCATCCGGCGATTCCGTTCCGAACAGCGTTCGCGGCAATTCGCACCGAACGGCGACGAGGGATCGGATCCGATGAAACGCCAGATGGTCGATATGCTCGCGGAGCTGATCAAGATCCCGAGCGACCCCTTCTCCGACAAGCAGGAGGTGCTCGACTACGTCCAATCGTTCACCGACCAGATCCACATGCGCAACACGCTCTTTGGCGATCCCCAGACTCCGTCCCTCCTCGCCGAGTACGGCCAGGGAGGGGTGGTCCTCTCCGGGCACCTCGACACTCCGCCGGTCGGCGACTACTGGAGCTTCTCGCAGAGCCAGCTCGCTTCCGGACGCATGTACGGCCGCGGGGCGGCCGACATGAAGGGGACGGTCGTCGCGATGCTCGAGGCCGCCCAGGACCTCGTCGCCCGGAAGATCCCGGTCGTGCTCGCGTTCACGACCGACGAGGAGACGACGATGCAGGGAGCGATGGCGCTCGCGAAGACGCTGCCGCTGCGTCGTGCGAAGGCGGTCGTGGTCGGTGAGCCCACGGGCCTACGCGTCGCCTACGCCGAGAAGGGCGTGCTCGACCTTTCCATCGAGACCCGAGGCAAGGCGGCGCACGGGGCGATGCCGCACCTGGGGGAGAACGCGATCACGAAGATGATGCGGATCCTGCGCGGCCTCGAGTCGTTCAAGGGACGGGTCGCTCACCCCGAGCTCGGGACGGTCACCCTGAACATCGGCACGTTCGCGGGCGGGACCCGCCTCAACGTCGTGCCGAACAAGGCGACCGCCGAGGTCGACATCCGCTTTCCGCCTCCGTACACGCCCGACCAGCTCTACCACGAGATCGAGGAGCACCTGCGGCGGATCAAGACCCCGTTCTCCCTACGCCGCATCCTTTCGATGCCCGCCGTGCAGATCGACCCGAACGCGGACCACGTGAAGATCCTGCGCGACGTCGCGCAGGCCGAGAGCGCCGTCCTCGTCCACGCCTCGGAAGCGGTGCATTACTCCCAGGTGAACCCTCGCGTGGTGATCTACGGGGCGGGAGAGGAGGAGCTCTCGCATCAGGCGAACGAGTACGTCAAGATCGAATCGGTCTCACGGGCCACCGAGGTCTTCAAGAAGTACGCCCAACGGCTCGCCGGCATGCGAACGCTCTCGTAGCCGAGCGGCCGGGGGCCGGCATCGCCATCAAGTACCGGACTCGGTACATCGCGGCTCGTGAAGGTCGCGCAGCTCTCGACCCGCTACCCGCCGGGTCCCGGTGGGGTGGAGCGCCATGTCGCGGAGCTCGCGCCCCGCTTGGCCGCGCGCGGACACCACGTCGATGTCTACACGAGCGACCTGTATCGGGAGTTTCCCTGGCAGCGGCTCGATCGATCGGTGCCGCGGGAAGAGCGGACGGCATTCGGTGCCGTCCACCGCCTCTCAGTATGGTCGCTCCCCGGCGAGCTCCACTATCCGTTCTTCCGCGGCCTGAACGACGCGCTCGCCCGCGACCGCCCCGACATCGTCCACGCCCACACGTACGGGACGAACCAGGTCGCGGCGGCCCGTCGCCACCACCGGCGCCTCGGGACCCCCTTCGTGCTGACCGCGCACTTCCACCCAATCTGGTCGATCGAGGGAGGGTGGCTCCGCCATCGGATCCGCGGCTTCTACGACCGCCGGCTGGGGAACCCCGTGGTCCGAGACGCGGCCGCGGTCATCGTCCAGACCCGGGAGGAGGAGCGACTCCTACGGTCGTTGAACCTCGAGCTTCCGCGCGTGGTCCTGCAGCCGCCGGGCTACAGCCCGGGACCTGCCCCCCCGCCCGGCCCGCGCGCGTTCCGGGACCGGTTCGGGATTCGAGGTGATTTCGTACTCTTCGTCGGGAGGCTCGCCTCCAACAAGGGTCTCCTCGAGCTGACCGAGGCGTTCGGCTCGCTCGCTCGCGCGGATCCTTCGGCCGAGCTCGTCCTCATCGGCGAGGACGGCGGGATGCGAAGGCGGGTCACGGACCGGGTCCGGGCGCTCGGTCTCGATCGCCGGGTCCATCTGCTGGGCCATGTCGAGGACGGAGCGCTCGTCTCGGCGGCGTACCGAGAAGCGCGCGTGTTCGCACTGCCGAGCGAGTACGAGGCGTTCGGACTCGTCCTCCTCGAGGCGCTCGCGCAAGGCACGCCCGTCGTGGCATCGCGCGTTGGCGGGATCCCCGAGGTCGTCGAGGACGGACGGGCCGGCCTGCTCGTTCCGCCCCGGTCGTCCGAGGCGCTGGCCGACGCCCTCCGCCGGCTCTGGGACGACCCCGAGCTCGCCCGTTCTCTGGGAGCCTACGGCCGAGACCACGTCGTGCCCCGCTTCTCCTGGGACGCGCTCGCGGACCGGCTCGACGTCCTCTACCGGGAGCTCGTTCCCGCATGAAGGTCGTCCACGTAACGCTCCGCTTCGATGCGCCCGGCGGGGTGGAGACGAACGTCCGGGAGCTCGCGCGACGGCTCAAGGCCTCGGGCGACGAGGTCGAGGTGTACGCCAGCGACCTCTACGACGAGTCGCGCTGGGAGCGCCGGACGGACTATCGCCCCGTCGTCGACGGGGTGCCCGTGCGCCGGTTTCCGGTCCGACGCCGGCTCGTTCCGCATTTCACCCTGCCCCTGATGGTCGGGCTCATCGACGCACTCTCCTCCAGTGACGCCGACGTCATCCACGCGCACTCCCACCGCTACGGGCACGTCCTGCAAGCGGCGGCGGTCGCGGACCGATGCCGGATCCCCCTCGTGGTGTCCACCTCGTACCATCCCCCCGACCGTCGAGAGCCCCGGCGTACTCGGGGCATCCTACGGCTGGTCGACGTCGGGTTTGGTATGACGGCGTACCGCACCGCGCGAGCGATCGTCGTGCAGTCGGAGCTCGAGGGGTCCCTCGTGCGGGAGTTCGCGCCCGCGGATCGAGTGCGTCTCATCCCGCCCGGGGTCGACCTAGCGGAGTGGGAGCACCCGGACGCCGACCGGCCGGACGGACTTGGGCTGCCGACCGAGTACTTTCTCTTCGTCGGTCGCGTCGCCGCCAACAAGGGCCTTCCCTACCTCGTCGAGGCGATCGCCGAGTCCCCACCCGCCGAACGGCGATCCCTCGTGATCCTCGGATCGGACTGGGGGGAGCGCGCCGCCCTCGAGGAGCTCGCTCGTCGGCGCGGGGTCGCCGATCAGATCCGGTGGTTGGGTCACCTCGACGATCGTCGCGCCTACCGAGCGGTGATCCGTGGAGCCCGCGCGTTGGTGCTGCCGTCGGAATGGGAGGCGTACGGCTTCGTCCTCCTCGAGGCGATGGCCGCCCGAACCCCCATCGTCGCGACTTCGGTCGGGGCGGTCCCCGAGGTGCTCGAGGGCGGACGGCTTGGCCTCCTCGTGCCGTACGGGGATGCCGGCGCGCTCCGGCGCGCGCTCGGTGAGGTCATCGGGGACCCGGACGGCGCCCGCCGGAGGGTCGACGCGGCCTGGGCGAAGGCCGTCGATCTGGACTGGGCCCGGTCGGCCGATCGCTTCCGTTCGCTCTATCGAGAAGTGGTCGGTCGCTGAGCCGGCCGGCGTTCGAGCCGGACGAGCTCCTCGCCCACATGGTCGAGGTCCCGCCCCTCGGCTCCCGGCGTGAATCGCGCGGCGACGCGGAACAGGCGGCCCACGAGACCGGCCAGCATCTCAAGCCCCGGTCCGGTATCCCCAAGGTCTACAAGGCGCTGCTCGAGATCGGACCGGCGAGGGGACCGACGTTCGGCGGGCCGCGCGCGAACGGTAAAGAGCCTTGCCGCGCGTTCGCGACCGAATGCGCTCGATGGTTCCGGACCCGGGACCTCTTCCGGGGGCGCCGAACGGCCGCTGTCGAGGGCGCCTCGTGCCGTGAAGATCGTCCAGGTGACCCTCCGCTTCGACGCCCCCGGCGGCGTCGAGACCACCGTTCGGGAGCTCTCCCGACGGCTGCGGTCCGCCGGGGACGAGGTCCAAGTGTACGCGAGCGACCTCGTCGACGAGTCCGGCTGGGTCCGACGGAGCGACTTCCGTCCCGTCGTCGACGGGGTCCCGGTACGGCGCTTCCCGATCGTGAAGCGGCCGCTCCCGCGCGTGACCCTGCCCGTCATGGCCGGTCTTGTTGACGCGATCTCGGAGAGTGGGGCCGACATCGTTCACGCGCATTCGCACCGGTACGGCCACGTCCTCCAGTCGACCTTCGCCGCCGAGAAATGCCGGATCCCGCTCGTGATCTCCACCCACTTCCACCCTGCGGACCGGCGGGAGCCTCCGCTGAAGAAGGGCCTGCTACGGCTCGAGGATGTGGCGTTCGGCATGGCGTCCTACCGCGTCGCCGACGCGCTCGTCGTAGAGTCCGAGCTCGAGGGTCGGCTCGTGCGGGAGTTTTCGCCGGGCGCGCGGATACGGGTCATCCCGCCGGGCATCGACGTGCACGAGTGGGAGGACCCGTCCACCGACCGCGCCGAGGAGCTCGGGCTGCCCGCCGAGTACTTCCTGTTCGTCGGCCGGATCGCCTCCAACAAGGGTCTCCCGATCCTCGTGGAAGCGCTCGCCGGGCTTTCCCCGGCCGATCGCATACCCCTCGTACTGATGGGCCCGGACTGGGGCGAGCGTACCGCGATCGAGCAGCAGGCGCGCCGTCTCGGGATCGCCGATCTCCTTCGATGGCTCGGCTCCGTGCCGGACCGGCGCGCGTACCGAGGCGTGCTCCGAGGAGCGCGCGCCCTCGCGCTGCCCTCGGAATGGGAGGCGTACGGGCTCGTCCTGCTGGACGCGATGGCCGCGCGGACGCCGATCGTTGCGAGCGCGGTCGGAGCGGTCCCCGAGGTCCTCGACGGCGGCCGGGCGGGTCGCCTCGTCCCCTACGGTGACGTGGACGCCCTCCGCGAAGCGCTCCGCGCGACGACCCGCGAGCCGGACGTTACCCGTCGGCTGGTCGAGTTCGGCATCGGACGGGCTCGGGCCGCGGATTGGTCGGTGGCGGTCGAACGACATCGCGCGCTCTACCGTGAGCTCGCGCGGACCTAAGCGGGACCCGCAGAGCCTGCAGGACCTACCGAGACGAAGGGGGCGATCCGAGCGGGACCTTCGGGGTCCCCTTCCTACCCCCGTTCTCTCCGCTGGCCGACATGGCGCCCACTTCCTCGCCGTAGGCCCGAACGATCTCGAGCCCGCGCCGAATGTTGTCCCGGGACGCGGCGAACGAGAGCCGAAGATGCGACGCTCCGAGCGAACCGAACGCGTCGCCGGGAGTGAGGATGACCCCTCGCTTCAGGAGCGCGGTCGCGGCCTCGGCCGAGGTGCTCGGCCAAGAGAAGCGCGGAAACGCGTAGAACGCCCCCGCCGGTGGGACCACGTCGATCCCGGGGACCTCGCGCAGCAGCCGTACGACGAGATCGCGGCGCGCGCGGAACTCCCGGACCATGCGGCGGATCGCCGGTCGGCTCGACGCGAGGCCGAAGAGGACGGCCACCTGGGCGGGGGTCGGGGGGCACGCCATGACGTGGTAGTGCATCTTGTTGAGGTCGAGGGCGAGCGCGCGAGGGGCGACGAGGAACCCGATACGCCAGCCGGTCATCGCGAGGGTCTTCGAGAAGGAGTTGACCACCACCACGCGATCGGACTTTCCCCAAAACGAGACGAACTCGCCGTCGTAGACGATCTCCTCGTAGACCTCGTCGGAGACGATCGTGAGGTCGTGCCGCTCGGCGAACGCGACGAGCGCGTCGACGACGGCCGGAGGGAAGACCCCGCCGGTCGGGTTCGAAGGACTGTTGACGACGATCGCCCGCGTCCGCCGCGTCACTAGCCGCTCGAGCTCGTCGAGGTCCGGAACGTACCGCCGTTGCGCGTCCAGCGAGTACGGGACCGGGGTCGCGCCCATGAGCCGCGCGTGGGGCGAGTAGAGCACGAATCCGGGGTTCGGGACGAGCACCTCGTCGCCCGCGTCGTAGAGCGCTAGCGCGGTCACCAGGAGCGCCTCGGTGCCGCTTCCCGTGATGATCACGTTCTCCCGGGACGTTCGGCGGTCCCGGTCCCGGTAGCGCTCGGCGACGCGATCGCGAAGCTCCGCAAGCCCGGCCGAAGGCCCGTAGTGGTTCATTCCGTCGCGGACGGCAGCGCACAGGGCCTCGACGACCTCGGAGGGAGGTTCGAAGTCCGGCTCGCCGAGCCCGAGGTTGACCGAGTCGGGGGCCGCCGCATCGAACATCTTGCGGATACCCGAGATCTCCACCGTACGGACCCGACGGGCGACCATTTCGCGGACGACCGACGCCGACCTCTTTACCGTTGTCCCGAGTTATGCGCTGACGTGAGTCGCCCCGTCGCTCCCGGAGCGGGCACAAGGGCCTTCTATCCGGTGCGTTCCGGGAGCACGGAACGGAACGATGACGGTCCGGGTCGTGCTCGGGGCCCAATTCGGGGACGAGGCGAAGGGGAAGATCGCGGACTACCTTGCGGCGGACGCCCGCTACGTCGTGCGCAGCGGAGGCGGACCCAACACCGGCCATACGATCGGTCTTCCCGAAGGCGTCGTCGTGCTCCATCAGGTCTCGTGTGGAGTGTTGCGAACCGGGGTCACCGCGATCAGCGGCCCCGGGATGGTCATCCAGCCGTTCAAGCTCGAAGAAGAGATCCTCGAACTGGAGCGCCGCGGTCTGCGACGGGGCGAGATCCTCCTGTCCGACCGGGCGCACGTCATCCTCCCGCTGCACGAGCTCGAGGACGCTTGGCAGGACTCGCTGCGAGCGCAGCGATCCCCTGGGTCCGCGCTCGGCACGACGCGCAGCGGCATCGGGCCGGCGTACGCGGACCGGTACGCCCGTTGGGGGATCCGACTGGGCGAGCTGAGCCGGCCGGCGCTCCTGCGCGAGCGCCTCGAGCTCCTCTATGCGACGAAACCCGAGGTGCCCGATCTCCCCCCGATCGACGACCTCGCGACCCGGCTCGCCGAGGTCGGGTCGCGGCTCGACCCGATGATCCGAGCGACCGAACCGATCATCTGGGGGGCGATCGAGCGCGGGGAGCCGATCCTCCTCGAGGGCGCCCAGAGCGCACTCCTCGACATCGACTTCGGCACCTACCCCTACGTCACGAGCTCGCACCCGACGAGCGCGGGCGCGCTGATGGGGAGCGGGATCCCGCCCACCGAGCTCGACGCCGCGATCGGCGTCGCGAAGGCCTACTCGACCCGGGTAGGCGCCGGCCCGTACCCGACGGAGGATACCGGAGAGCGCGGCGAGCACCTTCGCCGCGTTGGTGGGGAACGGGGAGCGACCACGGGGCGACCCCGTCGATGCGGCTGGCTCGATCTCGTCCTCCTGCGGTACGCCGCGCGCCTGAACGGGTACACCTCGCTCGCCATCACGAAGGTCGATGTCCTCGGGGGCATGGACGAGATCCCGGTCTGCGTCGCCTACCGGCTTCCCGACGGCTCGACCTCGCGCGATGCTCCACCGAGCCGGGCCGAGGACCTCGCGAAGGTCGAGCCGGTCTACGCCACGATGCCGGGCTGGCCCGAGTTCCATGCGCGAGCGAAAGAGCGGATCCGGCGGGAGGGGGCCTCCGCGCTGCCGTCCACTCTCCGCCGCTACCTCGATTTCATCTCGGAGGAGACCGGCGTGCCCGTGGAGTACGTCGGCTACGGTGCCCATCGGGACGAGACCGTCACGCTCGGTCCCCCCACCGTCCGCCGCCATCGCTCGGCGATGACGGCGTGGAGCGGCTGACCGCACCGTGGAGTTCGACCCGTTCCTCTACGTCGCGTTCGTCGCGGGCTTCCTCGCCGGAAGGGTCGTTCGCTACCGCAGCCCGTGGATCCCGCGGGCGACGCTCGCCACCGTCGTCGTCCTGGTCGGCCTGCTCGGCGCGACGCTCAGCCTCGTGTCCCCGGCCTCGCTGCTCACGGAGATCCCGAGCGCGGTCGCGTTCGTCGCCGCGATCCTCGGCGCCACGGTCGGCCTGTACCTCGTGCTCGCCCGGTTTGGGCCGAGCGAGGGGCCTGGGGGAGTCGCGCCGCCGCCCAAGAGCCGCCGGAGGGTCCCATTCAGTGTCGGGCTCCTCGCCACCCTGCTGGCCGGATACGCGCTCGGACGCCTTTCGGGCGTGGACGTCACGGCGGCGATTCCGTGGGTCCTCTACGTGCTCCTCGCGTTCGTAGGGTTCGACATTACCCTCACGCTCGCGGGGCTCAAAGGAGTCTGGATCCCGCTGAGCGCAGCGATCGCCGGGGCCGCGATCGCGGGAGCACTGTTCGCGGTCGCGGGGGGCGTTCCGGTCCCCGCGGCGTTCGCGACGAGCCTCGGCTTCGGCTTCTACTCGCTCGCAGGACCGCTCGTGACCGCACGGCTCGGCGCCGTACTCGGGCTGCTCGCCTTCCTCACGAACTTCCTCCGCGAGAACCTCACCATGCTCCTCGCGCCCTACCTGGGTCGCCGGCTCCGGGGCGGAGGACTGAGCGCGATGGGGGGCGCGACGGCGATGGACACCACGCTCTACTTCGTGACCCGGTACGGCGATCCGAAGGCAGGGAGCCTTGCCCTCGCCGTCGGTTTCATCCTCACCCTCACGGCAACGCTCGCGCTGCCGGCCCTACTCGCGCTCCCGGCCTAGAACCATTAAGGGGGGACCGACGTGCGTTCCGGGCCTCGGGCTCGTGGTCCAGCGGTTACGACGTCGCTCTCACACAGCGAAGACCGCCGGTTCGAATCCGGCCGAGCCCATCCGACAACGATCCGGCCCGTTTCGGCCCCCTCATCGCTCCGGCACCCTGCTCCGGCGACCACTCGGACCTACCCAGGCTCGATCGGCTCTACGCTCTGCGTCTCGTTTCGGATCCTCTCCCCACCTCCGAACCCAAGACGGATCGACCACAGCGAACTCCTTCCCGCGGGCCGGCATGGACCGGCCCGCACCCTATTTCGGGCCCACCAACGGTCACGAAGGCAGGTCCAAACCGTAAAACTGGCCTCAAA
>JASHQN010000157.1 GCA_030039135.1 Thermoplasmata archaeon
GCCGCGCTCGAGGCGGTCGAAGAACGGGTGCGTCTTGAACGGGTGGTTCTCCATCTTGTACTTCGTGAGCTCGTCGCGGAACTTCTCCCCCTCGAACCTCTCCCACGGTGCACTCGCCATACGCCGCGAGAACCGGGCCCACGATATTTGGGGCCCGAGGTTCCGTTCTGAACCCCGAGGTTTATCGCGCCGAGGCCGGCTCGGCGGCGATGCTCCCCGGGAAGGACCCGTCGCGGATCGTGCCGGAGTTCGGACCGCTTGCCGGGGTCCGAGTCCTCGAGTCGGCCCGGTTCGTCGCGGGCCCGTGGGCGGCGACGTACCTCGGAGAGTTCGGCGCAGAGGTCATTCACGTCGAGGGACCGCCGTTCGAGCCGCCGTACGCGGACCCGACCCGGACGTTGCGGCCCGTCCTTCCGGGGGGCGCTCCGGGAGAGTCCGTCTCCGAGTCGTGGGTCCAGTACTCCCGGAACAAGCTCTCGGTCGGTCTCGACCTGCGGAATCCGGAAGGCCGGAGGGTCTTCCTGGACCTCGCGCGCCGCTCCGACATCTGGATCGAGTCGAGCCGGCCTGGAACGTACGACCGTCTTGGACTCCCCGACTCGGATCTCTGGAAGGCGAACCCTCGGCTGACGATCGTCCACGTTTCCGGCTACGGCCGGACGGGAGACGCGGCGCGGCTCGCCGCGCCCTCTTACGACCTCACGGCGCAGGCCTACAGTGGCTACCTCTCGCTCCAAGGGGAGCCGGACCCGAATCCGCCGATGCGTTCGGGCACGGCGCTCAACGACACGGTCACGGGCCTGGCCGCCGCCACCGCTGGGCTGATGGGCTATGTGTCCGCGCAGCGGACCGGGCGCGGACAGGCGGTCGATGTCGCGCAGTACGAGGTCTTCTTCATCCTGCTCGAGAACCTCGCGCTCGACTACTTCATGCGCGGTGTGGTCCGGGGCCGCTTCGGAAAGGCCCACGCTCGGCTCCACCCGTACGACGTGCACCGGGCGAGCGACGGATGGGTGGTCGTCGCCGCGCCGACGCCCGAGTCGTGGGAGCGCTTGAAGGCGGTCATCGGCTTCGACGATCCGGCGTTCGACGACCGCGACTACCGTCTCGCTCACCGCGAGCCGGTCGACCGGGCGATCGCGGCGTTCTGTAGCGCTCGGACGCGCGACGAGCTGGAGCGGATCGCCCGCGAGCACGATGTCGCAATCAATCGGGTCGCCGACATCTCCGACCTCGCCCGAGACCCCCACTTCCGGGAGCGGGGAATGTTCCTCGAATGGACTGATCCCGTCGCCGGGCCCGTCAAGGGCGCAGGGGTCGCCCCCAAGTTCTCCGAGACTCCAGGAGGCGTCTGGCGAGGGGCGCCATGGCTCGGACAGGACAATCGCGCTGTCCTCGAGGGCCTGCTCGGCTACTCGGCCGAGCGGGTCGACCGGCTGATGGGCGAGGGCATCGTCGGCGAGCGACGGCCCGCGGGCGACGCACCCCGTCCCGCACCGTTCTTCGTTCGGGAGGGGGTCTGATGGCGCCCCAGCCGGTGCCTCCGGACGACCCGCTCGTTGCCGAGATCCTAGAGACCGTGCGCCGTCTCCACCTAGACGAGCGGTACCGCGACCTCGACCGGAATCCCCGGTTCCCCCGCGAGGAGTTCCGAGCGATGGGCGAGTCGGGCCTCCTCGGCCTTCGTACGGCGCGGGAGTTCGGAGGCCGCGGCCTCCCATTGCCCCGAGTCGGCGTCGCGCTGTTCCACCTCGCCCGCGCCTCCGGCACCGCGTTCGCGAAGCTCTCGCTTCAGCCCGAGTTCTCCTCGGTGCTCGTCGAGCACGGCTCTCGAGAGCTCATCGACGCCTGGTTCCGTCCGATGGTCCGCGGGGAGCGGCTCGTCGGCAACCACCTCACCGAGCCCGGCGCGGGCTCCGATGCAGCCGCGATCGAGTCGACCGCTGAGCGCTCGGGAGCGGGCTACGTTCTTCGCGGCACGAAGAGCGAGGCAGCGTTCGCTGCCGACGCCGATGCCGCGATCGTGTACGCCTCCGTGGGGGGAAAAAGCCCGGGAGCGGGCATCACCGCGTTCCTGGTGCCGCAGGATCTTCCGGGCGTCCAACGCTCTCCAGGCGTCGGCGACCTCGGAGAACGATGGCAGCGACGCGGTTCGGTCGTCTATGACGGGGTTCGAGTTCCCGCCTCGTACCGCATCGGCGAGGAGGGCATGGGCTTCCGCTACGTGTTGAGCGAGCTCACCCGGGAGCGCGCGCTCCTCGCCGCGATCTACCTGGGCGTCGGGTGGGCGTCCTGGGAGGACACGGTCCGGTACGTCGGCGAGCGCCGCGCGTTCGGGCGTCCGTTGTCGGACCAAGAGGCGGTAGCGTTTCCCCTCGTCGAGGACGCGGCCCGGCTCGAGGCGGCATGGATGTACGTGGCGAAGACCCTCGAGCACCTCGAGTCGGGCGCCGTCGCCGACGGCGAGGCCGCGATGTCAAAATGGATGGCGACCGACACCGCGCTCTCGGCCATCGACCACGCGATCCAGTTCCACGGGGGCCGAGGGTACTCCCAGTCGCTCCCGCACGAGCAGCGATGGCGCGACGTGCGGAGCGGTCGAATCGCGCACGGGCCGGCGGAGATCATGCACGTCGTCGCCGCGCGCCAGATCTGGCCTCGGCCGGCCGCGCGCCCCTGAGCCCCGCGAGCCAGGACGCGCCCCCCGGTCGCCGGTTCGCCCTTCGGCCCGGGGGGTACGAATCGCTCAAATCCGTACCGCGGGCTGGCCGAGCAGCGGCCAGACCCTGCGTGATGAGAGCGACTCAGCGACCGACGGGAGCGACCGGCGACCCTCCGGACCTGGACCGGCCGCCCTCGTTGCTCGGCATCACGATCCGCCGATCGACCGTCCTCGGACGATTCTTCCTGCTCTACGGGATCGGGATATCGGTCGTCCTGGGGGCCGTCTTCGCCA
>JASHQN010000158.1 GCA_030039135.1 Thermoplasmata archaeon
GAGAGCGGTCCAGTGCCGTAAGTGCGGGTACAAGGGCCTGCGCGTCAAGTCGCGCGAGCGCGCCGGCAAGACGCAGTGAGCGGGTTCACGGCGGCGGAGGCGGAGCCTCCGCGGGCCGGTGGGCGAACGGCGCCGGACGTCCCCGAGCGGCCTCCTGCGCGACGTCGAGCCGCTTGCGAGCGAGGAAGACGAGGTTCCCGTACCCGTCCCTCCAGCTCGACAGCTTGGGAGGGCCCCAGCGCTCGCCGTACGGGATGGGCACCTCCACGATCCGCAGCCCGCGCAGGATCACCTCGATCTTCAGCTCCTCGCTGAAGGCCATCCCGTCCTCCCCGAGATGGACCCGGTTCAGGATCTCGCGCCGGAAGATCCAGAACCCGCTCTGACTGTCGGCGAGCTCCCTGCCCGGCACGGTCTTGAGGTACCGGTGGAAGGCGACGCCCAGGAACAGGTTGAGGACCCGGTTCCCGATCCGGTGCTCGGTCGTCATGGCGCTGCGATTCAAGTACGCCATGCGGTTGCCGGTGATGAAGTCGAGGGACTCGTCGAGAAGCTTCTTCACGAGTCCGGGGATCATCTCGACCGGGTAGGTCGCGTCCCCATCCGCCGTCGCGATCACCTCGCCCTCCGCCGCCGCGAAGCCGGTCTGGTACGCCCGGCCATACCCCTTCCTCCGCTCCACGATCACGCGAGCGCCGGCGTTCCTCGCGATCTCCGCGGTTCCGTCGGTGGACGCCCCGTCGACGACGAGAACCTCCCAGTCGACCGGGCGACCCAGGAAGATCGTCCGGTTCGCCTCCTCGGCGGCCGACTGGAACGCCCGGAGGACGTGTCCGACCGACGCCGCTTCGTTCAGCGTCGGGATGATGAGCGTGACCCGCATGGAAGGATGTATAGCAGCGGCGGTCTCCCCTTAGAGCTTTATCTGGTGTCTGGAAGCCGGGCCCCGACCCGAGCCCCAATTCCGCTACCTCTGGCGCCGACCACGGGCCGAGGGTTAAGCGCCCCTCGTCTCTCGGGCGGGTACGGCCGACCGCGAACGGACGGGCGCCCGGGCCCGACGATGGGGAAGCTTCCCTACGACCGCCGACGTCGGCATCTGGGCGACGGGGCCCAGCACGGCCTCGCTGTTCGAAGCCCTCGGGCTCGGTCTCTTCGCCCTCATCACGGACCTGCGACGCGTGCGGCCGCGGAAGGAGCGAGCGGTGAGCGCGTCCGGAGAAGACCCGACGAGCCTCGTCGTCGCGTACCTCTCCCAGCTCTTGCTCCTCCAGCAGGAGGAGGGCTTCCTCGTGCGCGAGATCCGGGCCCGACCTCTCGGCGAGCCGCCGACCGCGGTCGTGGCGAGCGTCCGCGGGGAGCTGTTCGATCCGGCCCGACATCCGGCCCGGATCGAGGTGAAGGCGATCACGTTCCACGATCTCGAGATCGATCTCAAGCGCGGCCGGGCGCGCGTGATCGTCGATATCTAGCCCGGCCTCACGGCATGTGATCGACGACCGCCGCGAGGGCTTTACCGGGGGCGGAGAGGCGCCCGGCCTTCCCGAGGATCCGCTCGAGCGCCGCGACGGTGACGAGGAGGTCGGGCCAATCGGCGATCCCCATGTGTCCGATGCGGAAGATCTTCCCGACGAGCGCCCCCTGGCCCCCCTGGACGAGCACGTTGTACTCCCGCTCGAGGACCTTGCGGAGCTCGGTGTCCCCCATGCCCGACGGATTGCGGATGGCGGTGACGGTGTCGGAGGCATATCGACGGTCTGGGAAGAGTTCGAGCCCGAGCGCGTCGGCCGCGGCCCGCGTCGCGGACGCGAGCCGGTGGGTCCGCTCGAGCCTCCGAGCGAGGCTCTCTTCCTTCAGCAGGACGAGGGCCTCTCGGAGGGCGAGGAAGAGCGGGACCGCTGGCGTCCACGGAGTGTCGTTCTTCTCGAGCGACTTCAGGTGCGCCGCGAGGTCGAGGTAGAACGTCCCCGGGTGGAGGGCGCTGACCGCACGCTCGGAAAGGTGGACGAGGGCGAGCCCGGCGGGGGCCGCAAGCCCCTTCTGACTGCCGGCGACGATCGCGTCGATCCCCCACGCATCGATCTCGACCGGGATCCCGGCCACCGCACTGATGCCGTCCACCAGGAAGAGAGCGCCGGCCCGACGGACCTCCGGCGCGAGCTCGGGGAGGTCGTTCGCGAGCCCGACGCTCGTCTCGTTGTGGACGACGCAGACCGCGCCGACGTCCCCTTTCTCGAGCTCGACCCGTACGGCCTCGATCGGGAGCGGCTGACCCCACGGAGCGGTGACGGTCGTGACGTGCGGGCTGTAGCGTCGGACGATCTCGTTGCCCCGATCCCCAAAGTTGCCGTTCGCGAGCACGAGCGTCCGTCGGTCTTTGGGAACGAGCGACGCATAGACGGCTTCGAGGCCCGCGGTCCCGCTCCCCGAGAGGATGACCTGATGGCCCTTCGCGCCGAACAGCACCGGCAAGAGCTGCCGGATCTCGGCGACGATGCCGTGGAAGTACTCCCCCCGGTGGTTCAGCGACGGCGTCGACATCGCGCGAAGCACCCGAGGGTGAATCCGCACGGGCCCGGCGATCAGGAAGGTCGTGGTCTCAGGGTCGAACGTCATCGGCCGCCCGGGGGGGACACGACGAGGTTCTTCAACGGTTCGCCTCGCGCCGCGCGCAGGACTTCGTCGACGATCTCGGCCCCGGCCCGAGCCTGGCCCTCCAGCGTCATCGCGCCGATGTGGGGGGTCGCGATCACGTTCGGCATCGCGAGGAGCTCCCGGTCCGTCGGTGGCTCGACCTCGAAGACGTCGAGCGCGGCGCCCCCGAGGTGCCCCGAGCGAAGGGCGGCGAGCAGCGCCGTCTCGTCCACCAGCGGTCCACGGGCGACGTTCACGAGGAAGGCCCCGGGTTTCATCTCGGCGAGCGCGGCCGCGTCGATGAGGTGTCGATTCTCGTTCGTCAGCGCGGCGTGCAGGCTCACGATGTCGGCGCTGCGGAGCACGGTGGAGAGGGGGGCCAGCGTCGTCCGGTCCACCGGCGCCGTGACGAACGGGTCGAAGGCGATGGACAAGGTCCCGAAGGGCTCGAGACGGCCGGCGACCTCGCGGGCGATGCGCCCGTAGCCGACGAACCCCACGGTCTTACCCGCGAGCTCCCGACCGTGTGAGGACCGCTCCCACTTTCCCGCCTTGGTGGAGACCATCGCCGGGTAGATGCCGCGCACGAGGACGAGGCAGAGGGCGATCGTGAGCTCGGCGACGCTCGTCGTCGCGGCCGCCGGTGCATTGACGACGCGGATCCCGCGGCTGGTCGCCGCGACCATATCGATGTTGTCGACCCCGACTCCGGCACGCGCGATGAGGCCGAGCTGGGGCGCGTTCGAAAGGAGGGCGGCACTGACTTTCGTCCGACTGCGCACGACGAGGGCCCACGCATCTGCCAGGTGGCGAGGGAGCTCCGACGGCTCGCCGCTCGCGTCGATCACGCGGCACGGTCCAGCCTTCAGGCGCTCGATCGCAGCCCGATCGATCGGGTCCGCAATCACCACGATGGGCGGTTCCGCCATCGGGTTGCCCAGGCTAGGCCAAGGAAAACCGTTTGGCCCCCTATAGCGGCACCCAGTAGTCACCCTCGTGCCTCCCGCCGCCCAACCGCGGCGCCGAACGACCCGCAATCGCCGTCAGAAATCAGCGCTCTCTCACCGCTGCGTGAGAGATTGATGTGCCTGCTTTCCCTCTCCTCCTGATGCAGACTCTCCTGCTGTCTAGAGCGGGCACCGGCCTCCGCGTACGCGACCGCGAAGTTGGGAGCGGCCCTGTGGCGCGCGGTTACGGGACCTTGGGGACCGGGGTGCGCTCGACGGCCGCGCGCACGACCTCCTCGCCACGCACGCCGCGGATCCACGGCTCGGGTTTCACGATCACGCGATGGGCGAGGGCGGGGGCCGCGAGGGCCTTCACGTCGTCGGGGAGCACGAAGTCGCGGCCCTCGAGCAACGCGCGGGCGCGCGTGAGCTTCTGGAGCGCGAGCGAGCCGCGCGGCGAAGCCCCGACCTCGGCTCTCGGATCTCCGCGGGTGGCACGCACGAGGTCCACGATGTATCCGGCCACCGCGGCTTCGATCTCGACGTCCTCGCTGGCGGCTTGGAGCGCGCGAAATCCGTCAAGGGTCGTCGCCGCGCGGACCTCGACCGCATCGACCTTGCGCGCACGGCGTCGCTCGAGGATCGTCCGCTCCTCTTCGGGGGTGGGGTAGCCGACCTTGAGGCGCATGAGGAACCGGTCGACTTGCGCCTCGGGCAACGGGTACGTCCCCTCGAGCTCGAGCGGGTTTTCGGTCGCGATCACGAGGAACGGCCGCGGAAGGGGATACGTCGATCGCTCGCTCGTCACCTGGTACTCCTGCATCGCCTCGAGGAGAGCGGACTGGACCTTCGGCGGAGCCCGGTTGATCTCGTCCGCGAGCAGTACGTTCGTGAAGAGCGGCCCCGGACGGAAGGAGAACTTCGCCTCCCGAGCATCGTAGATCTCGCCTCCCGTGATGTCGTGGGGGAGGAGATCGGCTGTGAACTGGATTCGCTGGAACCCCAGCCCAAGGGCAGCGGCAAACGAGCGGGCCATCAGGGTCTTCCCGAGCCCGGGGAGGTCGTCGATGAGGAGGTGGCCGTCGGCGACGAGGCCCGTCAAGATCCGATCGACGGCCTCGTCCCGGCCGACGACCGCGCCCCGCACCGACGTACGGATGGCGTTGGCGATCGCTCGCGCCTCGGATGCCTGCACTGCGACCCGAGGGCGACGAGCGCCCCGGGGGTATAAGGACCGGACCGGGGACCCGGCTGTTCCCCCGCCCTAACGATCCGCATCATCGTAGGCGGACGCCCTCTCGGCGGTCTGACCCGGACGGGGGTGTCGGACGCCGGGGTTGTCCTCACGTCATTCTCTGCGGACGACCCGTCCGCGTTGAGTCGAGAGGGACCCTTCGACGGCACCCGGGCGCAACCATGGGTCGCGCCGGTCCTTCCCACGGAGTTCGGTCCTAAAGCGATGGCGCCCGATCTCGGTCGACGAGGTCCGGGCGCCGAACGAGCACCGCAAGCGCGATCAGCGCGGCGGCGAGCAACCCGCCGGCGACCCCGAACGGCACGGCCGTCGGAGGGAGCAGCGCAGTGCTCGCCCAGGCGATCGCCACGCCGATCGCGGGGATCGACCATGCCGAGAACCAGCGCGAGGGGCGCTCGCGCGGCCGGTGTGGGTCGTCCGCGAGCCAGACGATGACCGCGATGCCCGCCACCCCCGCGAGCCCATCGGGCACCGCTCCGACCGGCGTACGCGCGCCGAGGGCAACGAGCGCAACGAGGACAGGGACGACCGAGAGCGCCCGGGCCCTCGGCCCTGCCTCCCACCGCACGACGACGCCCATGGCCACGCCCACGGCGACGAGAAGCAATCCGATCAGGATCGGCCAGTCACTCACCACCGTGAGGGCGAGCGCGGTGAGGACGAGAACCGGGAGGCCCGGCCCCAGCCGGTAGGTCTCCCTCCCCGCGGAGGTGGCCGTCATGCCAACCGCCGCTGGCGCTCCGGACGGCGCAGGAGCTCGACGAGCCCACCGAGGTTCCACCGGTCCTCCCAGTCGAGGACCGGCGCATCCCGCCACATCCGGGCGATCCGCTGGCGACGGACGAGACGCGCGATCCGGTCGGCGAGGTCGGATTCAGAGGTGCCGGCACGCGAGGACTCCGACGGGACCGGGGACGGGCTGAGGACCGTGACCGGGTAGCCGCGCCGCCGCAGGAACGGTACGAGGTGGCCCGCGTCGTCGTCGGCAAGGGTGGAGATCAGGATCGTGGAAACCCCGGGGGGAAAGAACCGGCGGGCGGCGACCGCGCACCGCTCCGCGGGGCCGGCGATCGTCCCCACGCGGGAGGCGAGCAGGGCACGACGCAGGCGGACGCGCTGGGTCCGCCCGCCGCCGAGCGGTACCGCGTGGAGGAACTCTCCGTAGACGCCGAGCCCCACGCGGGCCTTCTCTCTCAGGAACGACTCGGCGATCCCGTACGCCGCCGCTACCGAGAGGGAGAACAGCTCGGCATCCGTCGAGGGCCCGAGCACGGTCGGCCGGGCATCCACGAGGAGGATCACGTCGCCGGTGCGCTCCACCAGGTACTCGTTCGCGAGCCATCGTCCGGCCCGGGCCGACGCGACCCAGTTGATCCGGCGCAGCGGCTCGGACGGAGCGGCGTCGCGGATCCCGAAGAACTCGCCGCTCGTGCCGATCCGGCGGGACCGCGTCTCGCCCGGGAGGGCGATCGTGCGTTCCAGACGGGCGGCACCGATGCGGATGAGCTCGGGAGGATACCGCTCGACGTACAACGGTTCGGAGACCACCGCGACCTCGCGCTCGACGAGACCGGCCGGGTCGCGCCAGAATACCTCCGGGGCCGGCACGGGCGCGACCAGCGGGTTCGGGGCCTCCCAGGCGAGCGAGATGCGGATCGCCCCGGGGGCGCGTTCCAGCCGCGTGCGGCGTCGTGGGGCGAGCCCGGGCGGCACCCGGACCTCTACCTCGAGCTCGTTGGGATCGACCGCGGTGTCGAGCGCGAGGGTCCCAGAGATATCGACCTCCCGGCCGCTGCCGACGACTCGTCCCTCGAAGGAGGCGGACATCGGGCCGACCGGGCCGAGCAGGGCGGCGCCGACCGGTGCGAGGAGCAGCGGCAGACCGAGGAAGAGAAGGGCGGGCGTCGTGGTCAGGATGCCGAGGATCAGGGCGATCGCTCCGGCTCCCCAGAGCAGGTAGGACAGCGGCCCCCACGAGAACGAGGACGGTGGCGAACGGGCCGGTCTCACGGCGCGGCCTCGAGCTCCTCGACCCGCTGGAGAACGTAGCCGTCAAACTCCCGCGCCGGGAGCCGCACGATCTCTTCGAGCTCCGCCACGCTCCGCGTAGGGAGGTCGGGTCGGGGCCCTTCCCGCTCGAGTCGATCCAGGAGCGCTACGAGGTCGGCGCGCCCCAGCTCGCCGGACCGGAACGCGAAGCGCAGGCGATCGGGCTCGGAACGAACCGGAGCCGGCGATGCCGAGGCGCGGAGCGGGCCGCGACCGAACGGGGCGCTCGCGAGGACGATCGCAGCAGCGGCCACGGCCACGCTGGCGGCGGGGATCGCGATGGCGAGGTTGCGTCCCGCCGCGATCGCGAGGATGGTGGCGACGACCGCGACGCCGGGGACCCACCAACCGACGGGAGAGTTCATGGAGGCCGGCCCCGCCGATCGAGGTCGTCGATCGCAGCGCGGATCGCTCGGCGGGCCCGGTCGACGTGCTCCTTCGGGATGAGGTGGGAGGAATACCGTGCCTCCTCGAAGAGCCGTGTCAGATCGCCCGCGGCGTCAGGGCGGATGCCGAGGCGCACGAGATGGCGCTCGCGGATCTCCTCCGCGGTCGCGGTCGTCACGTCACCGACCACCGGACCGATGCGTTCGAGGATCGAAGCGTAGAGCCGGATCACGATGGTCCGGTAATCGCCCCCGGCGTCCAGATCGTGCGCGGCCGAGCCGAGGGCGCTGCGGATCTGTTCGAAGTCTTCTTTGCTCGGTTCTCGGCGACGGGGCGGCGCTTCCCGCATCGAGCTCCTGGCCCAGGCCGAAACGCTGACGACCACGCAGATGACCCCCACGACCACTACGAGGACCGCGAACCAGGTCCACGAGGGCAGGGTGAGGCCCAAGAAGTGGACGGGGGACCCGACCGGCCCGCTCCGGTTCCCGGTCTCGTTGGCCACGGGCGTGCCTCCGGAGGGACCGGTGATGTTCCCGGGGAGCAACGAGAAGGGACCGCCGCTCCCGCCGAACGCTTCGAGCAGGACGAGCAGTAGGACCGCGACGAGGACGGTGACGAGCCCGGTGAGGACGATTCGGCCGGGCGGACGGTGGCCCCGGGCGATCCAGACGACCAGCACGCCGAGCAGCGCAAGGGCGGCCGCGACGAACGCGACGTCCACCACGGCGGGCGAGAGCAGAACCTCGGAGGCAGGGCCCGGGCGAAACGGCGGCGCGGTGGCCGCACCGGCGACCAGGCTGGCCGAGGCGCCGACCGCCAGGGAGACCGTGACGATGACGAGGAGCGCCGGCGACACTCGCGCGCGCGGTCGGACGGCCATGGGCCCCCGTTCGATAGAGGGGCCGCGCGCCCATACCCTTGCCGCCCCTACGAGGAACTCGGGGCTCCGTCCGGGCGAGAGTTCGCGAGCGAGAGCAGGTAGAAGCTGCGACGTTCGTGCTCGGGGGCGACCACGACAAAGTCGTCGACTGCGTAGCCCAGGTCCGTCGCGGCCCGGAACGCGTCTCGCGTCGCGTGCCGCCACCGCCTCAGCGACTTGGGTTCGTGCTGGCGGACGAGCGCGAGGTCGAACGGTACTTCGAGGTGCGCGCTCGGACCCTCCGGTTCGGCGACGGCCGTCGGGACCCGAATCCCGCTCTCGCCAGGCTCGGTCTCGACCATCCGACTCGAGCGGCCCCATCGGGCTTCGTTGTCCTTGGCGGAGGGGCCGGAGCCGGCGAGCCGGGCGATCACGTCCGGAGACTCGAGGGTCCAGACCGCACGCATCCGGTCGGTTTCAAGCCCTTCGTTCGCCGGGTCGCTGAGCTGGCCGAAGTAGTGGGGAAAGTAGCGGTCCGGACGCGCGCCGAGCCGGTGCACGTGGAGCCACGCCGTTCGACTCTGCAGAGGGTCGAACACCCAGCGGATCTCCTTGAGGCCGATGCGGAGGACCTCGTCGCGCTGCGCGGCCTTTAGCTGGAAACCGAGGTGGTGATTCTGGTACTCGGGCCGCACGGCGGTGAGGAGAGAGTAGTGGTAGAGGGTCGCCCCGTCCCACCCGATCAACGAGGCCGAGATTCCGGCCAGGTAGATGTCCGCGAACGCCCCGATCACGAGGCCGCCATTGTCCTGCAGCACCCGCTGCAGCCCGACCGGAAGGGAGCCCAGAGCAGCCGAGTCCGCTCCCACCACCGCCCGCTCGACCTCGGCGACCTGACGGAACTCCTCGGGCTTCTCGAGGCGACGAAAGCGGAAGCCTTCGACCTTCTCGCTAACGCCGGACGTCGCCACGCCGGCGTTCACCGGCCGACCGTACTTAACGCGACGGCGCGGCCGGGCGGGCCTACCGACGCACGCGCAGCTCGGCCCTCTTCTGCTCGTACCGGACTTCGTCCCTCGGCGTGAGCTCCCAGAGCAGGTCTTCGAGCTCGGGGATGTTCCGGAGGAACTCGGCCTTGCTCTTCGTCACCATCAGGTGTTCGAACTTCGCTCGCGCGACGTAGTAGGAGCCCACCAGGTACGCGCCGACGATCGCCACGATCGGCCCCACGACGACGAAGACGAGGTTGTAGTTCGCGCTCGGGGTGTCCGTCGCGGCGTTGATCGCCGGGAACGGACCCCAGCTCGAGAGCGGAGTGAAGTAGCCGACCGCGAGGACCGTGAGGAGCACCCCGACGCCGAGCACGAAGTCGGAGATCGACGCCCGGTGCGTCCGGAGGCCATGCCGGAATCGTCGCTCGAACGGCACCCGGGGACTGGGACGGGTCATGCGCACGGCGGAAGGCGCTCGGCTTAAGAAACTACGTGCGGCGATCCGGCAGCGGTTCGCCGTTTCCAGCGTGGTCCGTCCTACCGTACGGAGCGGGGGCGGTCCTCCCGGGAGACGGCCCTCGCGCGCTCGGGGGAGGGATCGCGCTGAGGAGCGGCCGGAGGCGCCGGTACATCAGCACCCCCCCGACGAGGGCCACGATCGCGCTCGCGAATGCGGTCGCCTCGTCGGTGGGCGTGCTGGTCCCGGAGAGCGAGACGATCCCGATCAGGAAGAATCCGAACGCGCCGAACAGCGCTCCGGCAACCGGCCCTCCACCGGTCCGGCCGAGCGCGTGGGACGGCGGTAGGGATAGGAGCGCCCCGGCGACCTCGAGCCCGAGGATCGCGACCGCCTCGATCAGGACGAGGGCGAGGCCGCCGGCGGCCAGCGACGGACCGGAGAGGTACTGGGCGACGATCGTGAGGACCAGGATCCCCCCGACTCCCGCACGGAATCCGAGGGCGTAGAACGGTCCGCTCTCCCCCGTGCCCCAGTACCGGCTCCTCAGGATGGCCCATTGCGCCGCCTCCGACGCCACCACGAGGATACCGAGGAAGAGGAGCGCGCCCGGGATCGCGCCGTTCACCATCGACGTCAGGAAGAGGAGCAGGGCGAGGGCGAGAGGAATGCCGACGAAGAGCCCCGCCGTGTACGCGAAGACCTCCCGTCGCTCCTCGAACAGCGTCTCGGGGACCTGGGGCGTGGCGAACCGGCCGATCTCCACGTAGACGAACCCTCCCGAAAGGAGGACCCCGACGACGCCTCCGATCGACAGCGCGACGTCGACCACGGCTAGTCGACCTTCCGTCCGACGGCCAGGAAGCCGGTGTGGCCTAGCATCTCGAACGACGGGCGCGTACCCCCCTCACCGACCGTGAGCTCCCGCTCGAGAAGTTCGATCGCTCGAACCTCGTCGTAGCGGAGGGCTCGCAGGGCGAGGACCGTGCGTTCGAGCTGGTTGTACGTCGGCGTGTACGTCGCGACCCGGCCGCCGGGCGCGAGCGCATCCCGGGCGGAGGGGAACACCTTCCACGGCTCGGGCAGATCGAGCAGGACGGCATCGAGGTCGCTGAGGTCGATTCCGTCGCGGACGACGTCGCGCTCGACGAACGTCACTCGGTCGGCGAGGCCGGCTCGCCCGACGTTGGCACGCGCGGCGGCGAGGAACTCCGGTCGTCGATCGAACGAGGTGACGTGGCCCTCCCGGCCGACCGCGAAGGCGAGGGCAATCGTCAGCGCCCCGCTTCCCGAGCCCGCCTCCGCCACCTGAGCGCCGGGGCCGACCCCCGCGCGAAAGAGGAGCTGGGCGGCGTCCTTCGGCGTGATGATCTGGGCTCCCCGTCGCACCGACGCGAAGAGATCGGCCAGCGAGGGTCGAAGGATACGATACGACGTTCCGAGCCAGGTGATTGAGCCTCCCGGAGGCCGCCCGATCTGGTCGGTCAGGTCGATCACCCCCTCCTGCCCGATGCGCACCGGCCCCTTGGCCAGGGGTACGAGGATCGCCGGCGTTCCGTGGCCTTTCACCGCCACGATCTCGCCCTCGGCCCAGCGTTCGTGGCTCACGCGTTCGACCTCAGGGCTTGCGCCCTCACGGTCCGGTGGCGGTATTAGACCGGCGGACCCGCACCCGCTACGGACCGGCCTGGAGGCTCTTCAGAAGCGGCAGGAACTCGTACGAGCCGACGTGCATCCGACCGTTGACGAACAAGATCGGCGTTTCGGCGACCCCAGACTCGCGAGCGCTCTCGAGGTCCTCCGCGACACGACGCCGCGGAGCCCCCGAGCTCAGGTCGCGGTCGTAGGTGGCCATCTCGATGGGTAACTCCTCGGCAAGCCGGCGGATCGTCGGTTCCGTAAGGGAGTCTTGGTGGGCGAAGAGGCGGTCGTGCATGAGCCAGAACTTCGCCTGCATGTCCGCCGCTTCCGACGCCTCCGCGGCCAGCATCGAATGGGGGTGGATCGCGGGCTGCGGATAATGGCGGTAGACGAAGCATAGATCGTCGCCGAGCTCTCGAAGCAGCTCCTGGACGATCGGATGGAGTTCCGCGCAGTGTGGGCACTCGAAATCTCCGTACTCGACGAGGGTGCGTCGCGCCGTCGGCGGTCCGATGCGGTGGTCTCGATTCTCGATCGGCAGCACCAGATCTGGGAGCATCGGCGGTGGCACGCGATCCCCTCGGCTTCGGACAGGGCCGCGACCTTTTCCGTGCATCGGTTCGGCGGGCGCGGCCGTGAGCCGTGGCCGGCCACCCCGACCCCGGGCCCCCGCGCGTGCCGAGCCCGAGGCTCGGCTTTAGATAGCGCCGACCTTGGCCCCCGGCGCTGCGGGCATAGTGTAGTCTGGTTATCACATAGGCTTGCCAAGCCTATAACCCGGGTTCAAATCCCGGTGCCCGCATCCTCTGGCCGACCGCCGGTGGGCCGCGTCCGAGCAGGGTTCCGAGAGCACGGTTCGCCTCGAAACGTTTGAAAGCGAAGGGTGATACCGGTCCGATGGCGAAGGTGCGACGCGTCCGTGCCTCCCGGGGGCGTTGGTTCGAGTACGTCTCTCAGGGGAAGGGTCCCGCGACCCTCCTCGTCCATCCGGGCGGCCCGGGCCTGACCTACCATTACCTGAGGGCGATCCTCCGGCTCGCGAACGCGCACCTGCGGGTCATCCTGTTCAACCCGCGGGGAGTGGGCCACAGCTGGCGTCCGAGTTCGCCGCGCGAGTACACGATCTCGGCGATGGCGGAGGACGTCGAGGCGGTCCGCAAGGCGCTGCACATCCGAGAGCTCCACCTCCTCGGCTACTCGGCCGGCGGCTTCGTCGCGCTCGAGTACGCCCATCGCTACGAATCCCGCCTCACCAGCCTCATTCTGTGCGCGACCGCCGGCAGCGCGGAGGAGATCCGGCAGGCCAACCGGATGGCGAGCGCGCTCGCCCCTCCCGCGTGGCGGGCCCGGATTCGGGAACTGACCAAGGCGAAGGCGTTCGCCACCGACGAGTACCAGCGCCTCGTGGAGAAGATCTTCGGGCCGTTCCAGACCCGGTTCTTCCGCGGAACCTCCCGGGATTGGAAGGCGACGAAGCTCAGCCCCGATGTCTACCGCGCGATGATGACCCGTTCGGGCGACGAGTTCGCGGTCGACGGGACGATCGCGCGGTGGGACGGCCGGAGGTACTACTCGAGGATCGAGGTGCCTACCCTCGTCGTCGTGGGCCGGTACGACTTTTTCCTGAACTCCTCCGTCGAGATGAGCGAGCGCATCGAGCCGGCCCACCTGAGGGTCCTCCAGCACAGCAGTCACCGGATGATCCTCGAGCAGCCGAAGGAGTTCCTCGGGACGGTACGGGAATTCCTCGAGGACGTCACGGGCGGCTGATCCCGCCCGACACCGGGTCCGCAGTGCCGGATCTCTCGGGGTCGCCGAGCGACCCGGCACGCGAACCCATATGGTGGATGGCGTCCATCGTACGGACGCGATGGTCGGTCCCGCGCATGCGGCCGAGGAGTCCGCCGATCCCAAGACGATCGTCCGCGACGGGTGGAACCGCGTCGCTACGATCTACCGGCCACCGGGATCGCCCGCCGACGCCTTCGGTCACACGTACGCGGACCATCGGGAATGGCTCGAGCCGTTGCTCCGACGCCTGCGGCCCGGCACGCAGGTGCTCGACCTCGGATGCGGCTGCGGGTTCCCCGACGCGCGGTTGCTCTCGGAGCGATTCCGCGTGACGGGCATCGATATCTCGGACGTTCAGATCGCCCGCGCCCGGCGTCTCCTGCCCTCCGTGCGCTTCGTCCGGGCGGACATGACCGAGGTCGCGTTCCCGCCGGAGTCGTTCGGTGGGGTCGTCTGCATCTACGCCCTGATCCACGTCCCTCTTCGGGAGCAGCGGGACCTGATCGGCCGCGTCTACCGATGGCTCACCCCGGGGGGTCTCTTTCTCGTCACGACGGGAGCCCGGGAGTGGACCGGGGTCGAAGAGGGATGGCTCGGGTCGAACGCCAAGATGTACTGGAGCCACGCCGACACCGCGACCTATTCCCGCTGGATTGGCGGAGCGGGGTTCACGATCCTGCGACGCACGGTCGTGTCGGAGGGCGCGACGGACCACGCGCTGTTCCTGGCGCAGAAGCCCGGGACCCCTCCGGGGCCCGCAGAACCTCGACCGCGCCACGTCCTCGGCCGGCCCTTGCGTCTCGGAAAGTAGAATCTAGGCGAAGCCGTTCCCGTGCGAAGGTGCGGATCGGTCCCCGGGATCGGTCGCGCCCAGCCGCAGGCGGCCGATGCCCGAGTCGGATACCGTACACCTCGCCCTGCGGTTCGTCAACGAGATCAACCGGCACGATCTCGACAGCCTCTCGGCCCTCCTCACCGAGGACCACGTCTTTGTCGACGCCCTCGGGCAGGAAATCCGCGGGAAGGCTCGGACGAGGGACGCGTGGGCCGAGTACTTCCGACTGTTCCCCGACTATCACTGCGGGGTCAAGGAATGGTTCCAGAACGGACGCGTGGTCGCGATGTTCGGCACGGCCAGCGGCACGTTCGCCGTGGGAGGCGAGCTCCCCGCGGAGAGGCGCTGGCGGATCCCGGCCGCGTGGCGCGCGGTCGTGCGCGACCACCTGATCGCGCTCTGGCAGGTCTACGCTGACAACGAGCCGGTCTGGAAGGCGATGGGGGCCAAGCGTTACTGAGCCCCTCGCCGCCGCGCTGGCGTCGCGGGCCCGGTGTCAGTGCGGCCAGGACCGGTGAAGGCTCATCTGGTGGAACAGCCAGCCCAGCACCACGAGGAACGCGCCGAGGCCCACGAGCGCTGCGAACGCCTCCTGGGAGTTGAGGTAGGACACGTAGGCGTTCGTCGCGGTCGAACTCGCGTAGGCCGCTGCCCCGAACGCATCAACGAGGAACCCGACCAGGACAAGGATTCCCCCGACCAGGATGATGATCCCGCCGAACGTGAGCCACGCCGGGAGCATCGGTCCCCGGTACGGTCCGGGCCCCGGCGCCCCGGGCCCTGCGTAGGCCGGGGGCGGATACGCCGGAGGCGGGGACGTCGCGTACGGAGGGGTCGGGCTGGGCGGTGCCGGCGCTTGCGACGGCTGCTCGGGCATCATGCCGACCTATCTGCGCCCTCCTAGTATAGGAACATACCCGTGACGGGCCTCGCCCGCCGGGGCGTCGGCCGCTAGCGACCCTGCGGGACGCCGATCCACCGCTGCAGTCGATGGAGGTTCGGGATCGTCCCGACCACGATCAGCGCGTCGCCGGGCTGGAACCGAAACGTCGCGGGAGGGTTCAGGACCGTCGTGTAATCGCCGCTCGGGGCGGGCCGGGCGTACCCGATCACGATGCAGTCGGACGCCTTGCGGACGAGCGCTTCGGCTTCGGGAAGGGTCTGGGTCGATACCGGAGTGCGCTCGGTGAGGATGAACTCCTCCATGTCGGCCCCGAACTCGGTCGTCGTGAGGTCCTCGACCATATTGGCGACCTCGGGCCGGAACGCCGCGTCCGCGCAGAGCCGACCGGCCATGTCGGCCGGAGAGGCGACGTAGGTCACCCCCGCGGCCTTGAGCGTCCGCTTCAGCTCGGGACGGCCGACCGAGACCACGATCCGTATCGACGGGTTGGTCGCCCGCACGTTCAGGGCCGCGACGAGGTTCGACGTGTCGTCGCCGGTCGTGACGACGACGGAGTGGGCCCCGAGCACGTTGGCCCGTTTGAGGGTCTCGATGTCGGCGGGCGGACCGTACATCGCAAAGAGCTGGCTCTCCGCGGCGAGGCTGCGAATGTGGGCAACCTCGTCGGCGTGA
This sequence comes from Thermoplasmata archaeon, assembly GCA_030039135.1. GTDB lineage: Archaea > Thermoplasmatota > Thermoplasmata > Lutacidiplasmatales > UBA184 > Lutacidiplasma. The sequence continues at coordinate 15,427 of JASHQN010000158.1, forward strand.
TCGGTGACGACGACGACCTTTTCGTTCTGCGCGAGCAACTCGCGGACCGCCGCTTGGCCCACGCTCGAGTAGCCGAGGACGATGATGTGGCCGGTAAAGTTGGTGCCGAGCGTGCCGAGGAGGCGGTTCTGGGACTCCTCCGACACCACGGAGAGGATGATCGAGACGAGGTACGCCCCGAGGAAGATCTCGACCGCGGCGACGCCGATCGTGAAGACCTTCGCCTCCGGCGTCGTCGGGACGATGTCCCCGTAGCCGATCGTGGAGAGCGTGATGATGGCCCAGTAAAACGAGTTGAGAAGGTTCACCGGGTGCGGCGTCCCGGACTCAAGGACGTAGAAGCCGATCGACGCGACCAGAAACAGGCTGACATAGGCCGCGATGAACTTCCAGAGCCGTCGCAGGAGCCGTACGGAGTAGTCGAGCCGCTGAGAACGCACCGACGCGGGGAGCGGCAGCGGCCAACTAATCGTTTGCTGCCACGCGGCTCGACGCGCCGGGCGACATGGCGCGGCCGGTCCGGGTGCGTGCCGGGCCCGGGCCTCGCGCGGCGCGGACCGACCGACACGTCCGGGCGGTGCCCGAAAACTCGTTCCCGGGCAAGGCCCGGCTCCGGGTTTTGTAGGAGGAACCCCAGTCCGTGGGAACATCGACCTGATGGTAGGAGAATCCCCCGAAGGGGGTCCCTCACGATTCGAATGCGAAGTTTTCGATCCGGCTCGAGCACGACTTCCGTGGTGCAATCCGGACCATCGTTGGCATGGCCCTTACAGTCAAAGTTGGCCGGATCTCAGTCGTGGTGACTTCTCCGGATCCCTCCGGGCCGTACTCGGCCGCGTCGCCCGATCCCTCGGCACGTCCAAAAGGCGCGAGGCAGGTCAGTGGCCCAAAATGACTGCGGTCATGATTCGGGCCTCGGCCTTCCGACGGTGCGCGACC
>JASHQN010000159.1 GCA_030039135.1 Thermoplasmata archaeon
CCACGTCGCCCCCTTGTCCTTGAGCAGGTACACGTGCGTCGTAAGCTCGGGGCTCGGGTCGACTCCGTCGACGAGATGGACGCCGGGAAGGATCTCGGGCATGGGGGCTCGCTCCGGTAGGGGCCCGGCGATAAATCGGTTCGGGACTGCGCGGGCTCGGCCGTCCGGGGGTTCGGGGGACCCATGGCGAGACAGGAGTGAGTTTCTTATACCGGGAGCCCACCGGAGATACGTTTTGATGTTTCCCCGAACGCTTGCCCTCGGGCTCGCCGTACTGCTGACCGTTTCCGCGCTTGTGGTCGTTGCGCCCCTCGACTCTCACGGGTCGGACCGCACCGCACCGCTGGTGGCCGCGTCGAGCTCGCCCTCGGCCGCGATCGTCCCGACGATCTACAACGCCTACGGAGCGCCGACCCACACGTTCGATATCGGCCGATACGCCTACGACACCTTGACCTTCTCCGTCTTCGACCCCTTGGACCACGACGTCAACGTCACGATCACCGACCCGAACGCGACGCGGGACGGCGTGGCCAGCCCTGCGTTTTCCTACGAGGCCGCGCTCAACGCGACCACTCACTCGTTCGATTCGGCCGTCGCCGGCATCTCCTACACGTTCCCCACGGCCCTGCATTACGGCGGCGGATGGTTCGTGAACTTCTCGGCCCCGAACGCCGGGATCGTCACGGTGAACATCACGCTCCGCGCCTACTCGGTCGGGCTCTTGTCCTCCCTCGGGTCCTCGGCGACACTCCCGGGCGAGCCGTTCACGATCTCGTGGTTCCTGTTGCTCCTCTCGAACGGCTACAGCCCCTACACCTACGCCACGAACGTCTGGATCACCGGATGGTACACCGGCGACGGAACCTTCCAGAACTACTTCCCCGCGGGCCGCCTCCCTCTCACCCTGGGAAGCAGCGGCCAGTGGAGCGGGAGCGTCCCGTCGAACGCGACGTCCGACACGGTCATCGTGTTCGAGGTGTACGCGATCACGAACTCGAGCGGTCAGCTCGCCGAGAACGAGAGCTCCACGATCGATGTGTACGTCGGCGCTCTCACGATCGACTACACGACCGTCGCGGTCACGCCCGGCTGCCCGGACACCCACCAGTTCTCCATCACGCCCGGAAGCCCGGTCTCGGCCTGCCTCGTCGGCGGCGCGGACTATCTCGGCGACTACTCCCCGATCGCGGGCATCTCCGTGGCCGTCTCGTTCTGGAACGGGACCGCCCACGTGACTCCCCCGCTCAGCGGTTCCGTGAGCCTCACCACCAACGCGACGGGGGTCGCCGCGACCTCCTTCACCGCGAGCTCGCCGCCGTTCGTGACCACGACGCAATACCCGTACCGGGACGCGGTGAACTTCACGGCCTCCTGGACCGGCGGGGACGCGACGGGCGATCACTACACGCTCTGGTCGAACGTGACGTTCCAGCTGGCGGGGCTCAACACCGCGAGCGGTGTGGTCACCGTCTCCTTCGATCGCCCGACGTACTTCGAGGGTGCCGTCGCGACCGTGACCTGGTCGGTCTCGAGCACGAACCCAACGCTCACCGGTGCGATCACGCCCACGTACTGGTTCATCATCGGCCCGGACAGCCGCCTGCTCGCCCAGGGAACGCTGAGCGGTACGGCACAGAGCGGGTCGTTCTCGCTGACGATCACCAGCGCGGACGCTTCCGCCGGCGAACTCATCGCCATCGTCATCGCGACGAACGCGACGGAGGCCTTCGATGGCTACGCCGTGGCGTACGTCGTGGGACCTTCCCTGGTCCTGACCCCGAGCTCGTCGTACTACTCGGCGGGCACCTCGACCTCCATTGCGGCCAGCGTCTGGGGGGGCAGCAGCGTCACGGGGGCGACGATCCACTGGATCGCCTACGGCGAGTGGATCGATTCGGACGGCGAGATCGCCAACGGCACGGTCGCGAACGACTCGAGCTTCTCCGTCGCCGCGTCCGGCACGTCACCCCCGCTCGAGATCGAGGTCGACGCGTGGGCCACGGTGGACGGAGCGACGGTGGCGAGCGGGAACGTCCTGCTCGTGCTGGACCAGGGCTATGAGATCCTGCTCGGCGTCGCGACTCCATCGAGCTACTCGGACGGCAGCTACCAGCCCGGGCAGACGATCAGCCTCTCCTACGACATCGTTCCGACCGGCAACGCCCCGCTTCCGGGCGTCCTCGCACTGACGCTCACGGCCGAGGGTTACCCCGTGAGCCACTCGTTGCAGACGACCTCAGCCAGCGGATCGTTCTCGTTCACGATCCCGTCGAACGCGGTCGGGGGCTCGCTCATTCTGATCCTCTCGACCACCGGAACGCAGCTCAGCAGCACCACCTGCTTCAACAGCGCCGGATGTGCCGGCGAGCTGGCCCTGCCGATCAATCCGCACCCGTCGGTGCTCAGCTACGAGATCGGCGCGGGGAGCGGGCTCACGGTCGGATGGCTGATCCTGCTCGTCCTGGTCGTAGTGGTCGGTCTTGCGCTGTTCCTGATGCTTCGCCGTCAGCGGGGCCCGCCGGCGCCCGCCTCCGGTTCGGGGATGAACCCCCCGGCACCGGCGCCGACGACCCCGCCGCCGTCCGAGTGGAAGCAGCCGGAGGCCCCGCCGGCCGAGGAGCCCACGTCTCCTCCGGCCGCCGGCGAGGCGCCGCCCCCGCTGCCGACGCCTCCGGAGCAGTCGTCGTAACGACGCCCGCCCCGGCCCGGGAACAACCCCTTCCTTTCCTTTTTCTTCGGTGGGCCACCGGACGTCTTCGGCTGTCGGGTCACCGAACGAACGCCGACCCGAGCGCGCGGATCGACCCGGAGACGGTCGACCGATCCAGGTCCCCGAAGTCGAAGATGCCGAGGATCTCGTCAACCCCGATCGTGCGGTAGTCGCCGAGGCGCGAGGCCACGTCCCGGGCGCTCCCGAAGAGGACGAACCCGGCCTTCTCGAGCGCCTCGGGGCTGGCGTGATCGGGCTCGCGTCGGACCTTCTCGGCATAGAACGTGCTCTGCGTGCGCAGCCGGCTCGTCAGGAACCGGTCGAGCGCCTTACGCGCGCGGTCGGCGTGTTCGCCGGCGTAGAGGTGGAGCGCCACGGCGACCTCCGCGGACCGGCCGGGCGGGAGCGCCTCCCGGAACTCCCGGATCTCCTCGGCGAGTGCGGCGCGGTCGGGCACGGTCGCGTACGGTACGAGCGCGAGCGACGCTCCCCGCCGGGCAACATAGGGGATCGCCTCCCTGCGCTGGACGGCGATCCAGAGCGGGGGATGGGGCCGCTGCACCGGCAGCACGTTGAGGCGGACCGGCGATGCCCCGGGCTCCTCGGAGCGGACCTCCTGCCCGTCGAACGCCGCGAGCAGTACGGCGAGGTGACGGTCGAAGATCGGTCGCTTCCCCGCAGGGTCCACACCGAACCCCTCGAACTCGAGCGGGATGTACCCGCTCCCCACGCCGAGGCGGAGACGACCTTCCGTCAGCCGGTCGACCATCGCGTACTGCTCGGCGAGCTCGATCGGTCGGTGGAATGGAAGGACGCTCACCATCGCCCCAAGGCCGATGCGCCGGGTCCGGGCCCCGCACGCCGCGAGGAGCACGGGTGGGGACGGACAGAGCCCTCCCGGATGGAAGTGGTGTTCGGCGACCCAGACGTTCGCGAGCCCGCCCTCCTCGGCCGCCTCCGCGAGGCCGACCACGTCGTTCAGACGCGAGGAAGCGGTCGCGTCCGCGTCGGTGGAACCGTCCACGACCGTGAAAGCACTCAGCTTCACGCGGGCGTCGACTCGGACCGGGTAGAAGGCG
>JASHQN010000160.1 GCA_030039135.1 Thermoplasmata archaeon
CTCGCCCGCACGATCGAGCGGGCCGTCGCCCTGCAACCATACGTCGTTCGCGTCCGAGCGCGCGTCGACGTTCGTCGCGGCGGCCGGTCCGGGACCGGACGGTTCGCCTACCGCTACCTCACGGCCGAGATGCTCGACGTGATCGTCGTCCTGCGGGACGGCACGACCGAGGTCGAGGCCCGGCTCGCCCACCGCGCCGACCTGCGGTTTCCCTTGATGCGTGTCGTCCGTGTGCGGGGTGGGCGGGCGCGCGCGGGCGAGCGGCGTCAGCCCGTCCGCGCTTCGAGCGGCAGATAGGTGAGATCGGTCGCGCCGACGTACTTCGCCGTCGGGCGGATCAGGCGCAGATCCTGGTACTCCTCGAGCACGTGCGCCGTCCAGCCTGCGACGCGGCTCGCGGCGAAGATCGGGGTGAAGAGGTCGTGCGGCACGCCGAGCAGGCTGTAGATCGAGCCCGAATAGAGGTCGACGTTCGGGTAGAGCCCCTTCTCCCGGTGGACGATCTGCTCGACCTCCCGCAGGATCTCGAAGTAGCCGAGGTTCCCCCGGGCCGCGCCGACCTTGCGGGACCACTCCCGCAGGATCGTCGCCCGCGGGTCCTCGACCTTGTAGACGCGATGGCCGAAGCCCATGACCCGCTCGTGCCGAGCGAGCTTCGCTTTCACCACAGTCTCGGCGGCGTCGGGGGTCCCGATCTGCTCGACGAGCTCCATCACCCGCTCATTGGCCCCGCCGTGGAGCGGTCCCTTCAGGGTCCCGACGGCGCTCGTGACCGCGCTGTAGAGGTCCGAGAGGGTCGACGCGGTGACCCGGGCGGCGAACGTCGACGCGTTGAGCTCGTGGTCGGCGTGCAGGATCAGGGCGACGTCCATCGCGCGCGCGTCGAGCTCGTTCGGCTCCCGGTCGAGGAGGGCGTAGAGGAGGTACGCCGCGTGGGAGAGTTCGGGCCGTTCCCCCGGGGGCGGCAACCCGGCCCGTCGGCGGTGGAACTCGCCGAGGATCGTCGGGAACGCCGCGGTCAATCGCTGGGCTCCGCCGATCGAGCTCGCGCCCGGTTTCGACTCCTCCGGCTCGAAGAGCGCGAGCTCGCTCACGGAGGTCCGGAGCACGTCCATCGGACTCGCGTCGAGCGGCATCGAGCGGATCCGCTCGGCGAGCGGGGAGGGCAGGGCCCGCAGGGCCGCGAACCGATCGCGGAGTTCGGCGAGCTGGCCGGCGTTGGGTAGTCGTCCGTACCAGAGGAGGTAGGCGACCTCCTCGAACGTCGAGCGGGCGGCGAGGTCTCGGATGTCGTAGCCCTGAAAGAGAAGGCGGCCACGTCTCCCGTCGATGAAGCAGATTCGAGATTCGAGCGCGATGACGTCGACGAGCCCACGCTGGACCGACGACGGCTCGACCAGAACGATCCCTCGCGCTCGCAGAGAGGGGAGAGGTTAATGGGGTTTCGCGCGCGCGCCGCTCTCGGCGCGTCGCCCGGGCTCGGTGGGCGGCGAAACTCGTTCGGCCGGGACCGGCGCCTCTCCCTCGCAGCGACGCCGGTAGGCGAGCCGAGCCGCCGTCCAGAGCGGGAGCGACACCAGCAGCGCCGCGCCCGAGACGAAGAAGACGAGTCGGAAGCTCCCGAAGAGGGCGATGACCCCGGAGAGCGCCGCACCCAGGACGGCCGCTCCCCCGCCGAGAGCGCTGTTGACCCCGAGGAGGCCTCCCGCGTCCCGACGCTCGAGACCGCGGAACAGGATGAGCGAGCTCGACGTCGTGTAGAGCGCGATCGCCCCTCCGAGGATCCCGAAAGTGAGCGCGTTCGCTCCGAACGCCCGGCCGCCCGTGACCGCCGCGAACGCGAAGCCGGCGGTCGCGAGGTACCCCAGGCTGCGGACGTAGGTGGACCATCGGACGAGTCGATCCGGTCCGACCCGCGTCGAGAGCGAGCCCGAGATCGGAAAGAGAAAGGTCTGGGCCAGGTTGTTCGATACGTTCACGAGGAAGATCGCGGAGGCGCCGAGGCCCACCGAGTACAGGTAGGGCGTGAAGGAGATGTTGTAGAGGTTCGACGAGAGGTTGAACAGGAACATCGCCCCCATGACGAGCGGGAGCTCGTGATGGAGCTCTTCCCTCGCCCAGAGCCGTAAGCGGGCGAAGGCACCCGGCCGGAGCTTCGGCCGGCGGGGGAAGAACGGGATCGCGATGCGGAGCGCCGCGGAGACCCGGAGCCGGGAGACCAGGCTCTCCGGATGCTTCGCGACCGCGCGCGTCGACAGTGCGCGAGACGGGTCCCGGATGCCGAACCAGAGAGCGATCGCGCTCGCCGCCGCGAGCGCCGCCAGCACGTACGTCAGCGAGACGAGGGCCGCGCCCGCGCCCGTCCAGAAATACCCAGCGAGGAGCCCGAGGACGGACCCGATGATGCTCATCTCCTGGAACGAGGCGAACGCGCCGGCCCGTTCGGCGGCCGAGAACTTTTCGAGCACGAGGAGGTTCGACGCGCTCGCTCCCGCCGGGGTGATGAGCCCGATCCCCGCGTAGACGAGGTAGAGGAGCGGCAGGCTGTGGATCTGGGTGAGGGAGAGGTAGAGCACCGCGAATCCCCCGTAGGTGATCGCGAGGAACCCGCGACGACCCGGGTAGCGATCCGCGAGGTGGCCCCACGCGACCGACGAGAGGATGACCGCGACGTTGAATCCGGTGGCCGCGGTGGCGACATCTGCCCACGAGCCGCCGAGTGGGATCAGGATCAGGAGCGGGAGGAGCACGCCGAAGCCCGACGTCGCCGCGTTGACCGGTACGAATCCGAGGAGCCAGGGTCGCGCGACGAGCCGGGCGGGCCAGGTACGCAGCGCGATCGCCATCCGTCGGACGTGGCGCTAGCGGTGCGCTACTTAAGGGACGTAGGGTGGACTGGCGGAGGCAAGGCGGTCCCACGGCCCTGGAACGGCTCCGCCGGCCCCGGCAACTCAACGCTTATTAGGAGGGGTCGTTGTCGCGCCCCGTCGAGAGGGTGGCCGGAGATTGGCTATCGGTTTCGTCCTGATCAGCACCGCGCCGGCAAAGGAGCACGAGGTCTACACCGAGCTCCTCCGGGTGAAGGGGATCGTGGAGCTGCACCCCCTGTTCGGCGAGTACGACCTGATCGCGAAGGTCGAGGCGGAGGACTTCAACGCGCTCGGACAGCTGGTCGTCGACAAGATCCGATCCGTGCCCGGTGTGATCGACACGAAGACCCTCACGGGGATCAAGTTCTGAAGGGTACTCCATGATGGATATCGTCGCGTCCTCGGTGGCAATCGGTGCCGGCCAGTTCCTCGCCATCCTGTTGCTGGTCTTCGGCCTGTTCCTCATCCTCGCCGGAATCTTCACCGCCTACTTTGGTAGCGGCAAGAGCCGCACGATCGGCGTGGTGCTGCTCGTCGTCGGGCTCGTGGTCGGCATCCTGACCGGATTCTTCTACCATGACGGCAGCTTCGGCGGGGGCTCCGGCCAGCTCGGGGCGCTCCTGTGGGAGGCCTTCCTGGTCATCATCGCCGCGGTGATCGGGGCGCTCGTCGCGATCGGGATCTTCCTGGTCGCGATCATGAAGTCGTAACCGGGTCGGACCCGCGTGAGCCGGGGCGCTCCCGACGATGCGCCGTCAGCCCCTCGTGACCCTGACGACCGACATCGGCTCGGCGTACGCCGCCCAGATGAAGGCGGTGCTCGCCCGACGTCTTCCCCCGGGCTCGGTCGTCGACCTCGCGCACGACCTCCGCCCGCACGCCGTCGGGGAGGCCGCGTTCCTCCTGCGCGCGATGGCGGTCGGTTTCCCGCCGGGCACGGTGCATGTGGCCGTCATCGACCCAGGGGTCGGTGGGTCGCGGGCCCCGATCGCCATCGGCTGCGCCGACGGCTCCCGGCTCGTTGGGCCGGACAATGGCGTCCTGATGCCGCTCGCAGAGGCGCTCGGCCGGCCTCGCGTCTTTCGCATCGATCGGGCGCGGCTCGGATCGATCGGGCGGGTGGGCACCACGTTCGACGGCCGTGACCTGTTCGCCCCTGCGGCAGCGCTCCTTGCGACCGGGACGCGTCCGGCTCGGCTCGGGCCGCCGCACCGCCCGGTCCGGTATGCGGTTCCGGTGCCGGAGCTGACGGCCACCCGCGCCGTCGGGGAGGTGGTCCACGCGGACCGGTTCGGGAACCTCGTGACGAACGTGCCCACCGCCTGGCTCCCCGACGACGTCCGCTCGGTCGGGGTCGCCCTCGGGACGGGCCGGTCCCGCCGACTTCCCCTTGCACGAAGCTACGTCGAACTCGGCACGGGACACCTCGGGGTCTTGGGCTCGAGCTTCGGTCTCCTCGAGCTCGCGGTCGCGGAGGGGAGCGCCGCCCGGCGACTGCGGGCGAACGTGGGGAGTCCGGTGCGGTTCGAGCGGCTCCGGCGCGCGTGAGACGTAAATACCCTCGGCCGTAGAATGGACGAGGGAGGGCCGACCTCGAGAGCGATGGCGAAGCGCGACTACTACGAGGTCCTCGGGGTGCCGAAGAGCGCGAACCCCGACGACATCAAGTCGGCCTACCGCCGGCTCGCTCGCCAGTATCATCCGGACGTCGCGAAGGAGAATCCGAAAGCCGCCGAGGAGAAGTTCAAGGAGCTCTCCGAGGCATACGAGGTGCTCGCCGACCCCGAGAAGCGACGCCGGTACGACGTCCAGGGCTTCGGGGCGGTCGAGAGCGACTTCGGTCCTGGAGGCTTCACGTGGCAGAATTTCACCCACGCGGGCGATCTCGAGGACCTGATCGGATCGTCACCGCTCTTTCAGCAGCTCTTCGCGAATTTCGGGATGCCGTTCGGGGGCGCCCCGGCCGGGATCTCCAACCGCGGACACGACGTCGAGGTCGCCGTGCGCCTCCCGCTCGTCGCGGCCGTTCAGGGCGCGCACCCTACCATCGAGGTCCCCCGATCTGGTCCGTGCGCCGACTGCCACGGCACCGGCGCGAGGAACGGTACCGCGCTCGAGACCTGCACCGAGTGTCGGGGGTCCGGTCAGGTCCGTCGTGTGCGCAGCCAAGGATTCGCCCAGGTGATCACGGTCGCTGACTGTCCCCGGTGCCACGGCACGGGCCAGCGCATCCTCGAGAAGTGTCCCGTCTGCGGCGGCAGCGGCCAGATCCGGTCGGTCGAGCGCATCGAGGTCGGCGTCCCGCCGGGGATGGAGGACGGCGGCGTGCTCAGGGTGCCGGGCCACGGTGGGGCGGGCATCGATGGCGGTCGCAGCGGAGACCTGTTCGTCCAAGTCCTGTTCGAGCCGTCCCCGCACCTCCGGCGAGAGGGGACCGAGGGCTTCATTGAGACCACGATCCCGCTCGCGACCGCGATCCTCGGCGGGACGGTGACCGTCCGGACGATCGAGGGTCAGGCGGAACTCAAAATCCCGGCGGGCACCCAGCCCGAGACGCAGTTCCGACTGCGCGGCCGAGGCTTCCCGCGGTTCCGCAGCTCGTCCCGCGGCGACCT